>JAMCZI010000008.1:21341-23332 GCA_023485545.1 Candidatus Martarchaeota archaeon | reverse complement strand
ACGGGAACGCAGCCTTGAGCGCGTTTGCGCACTGTATCGTCGAGTTTGAATACGCGACTATGTTTATCGTGTTGCTAGACCTGAATGAGGAGGCGAAGCCGCTGAACGGCAGGAAGGTGTTTGCCCCTGCAGCTACGAGATATGTGACTACTGCGTAGATTATTATGATCAGGAATATTGCGCCGAATATGTACATCCATGCCATCATGGTCTTCCTGTTGCGCCTGAGCCTGTGCCTCTTCACAAGCGAATAGAATGTGAAGTAGTAGAACAGCGCCGCTATTACTATCCCTATTATGAGCGAGAGAAGCGCGGCGAACGCCGGCGCTGCTCCGTCCCTTCCGAGTATTGATGGGGACACGGCAGCCGCGAGAGGCGAGGCGAACCAGCCATCCGCCCCCTTGGCGAATGCCGAGAAGCTTATTGGCGAGGGAAGCCTGCTCAGGTTGTTGTTTATTGAAGTAAGCTCAGCGGTTATTGTTGGTATGGATGAGTTGCTTATTCCAGATGCTATCTGCGTATTTACCGCAGCCTCCTGCTTCTCAAGCGAAAGCGTAGCTGCAGGAGGGGACTGGAAGTCAAGCTTGTTTGAGTTTATCTTTGCAGTGTTGTTTATGTAAAGCGAGTAGAGCGGCGCGTAAGCCGCTGATAGCGAGGCGTATGTTGAGCCGAGCTTCTTTATCATCGACTGTATAGATGCGTTTTCCTGCGCTATGTTGCCGTTGGGACCTTCGTTCATGAAGTAGCTGAAGTTGCTCTCAAGGTTTGAGAGCTGTATGTCTATCGAAGGCGAGCTCACCTTTGATATGAGGGAAGATGCGTTCTTTACCGTTGAGTTGTAAAGCGGATATGTTGAATTAAGGAAGCCATCGTACTGCGCAGTCTCCTGCTTCAGTATTACAGGAGCCACATACGTGTATGTCGCCTTTGAGGAGTTGCCCGCTATCCTGCTTATGCTTGTGTTTGACAGCGGAAGCGCCTCAAGATACGCCACTTGCGAGGTTATGTTGTCGATAGCGCCCTGGTCAAAGTTTGGCCTTGTGCACAGAGGCGTCTCCTGGCAGTACCACGGTGACGTCGTGAACGCCTGGAGCGGCGAGCATGTCCTGTATAGCGAGAAGTTGAACCCGGCAGGAGGCGGCAATATTGTCGAGTGGTTGAGGCCTGCCTTGACTGCTATCGTGTTTAACGCTGCGGATATCAGCGAACCGTAGCCTGACAGCACATTGGAGCTGCTCAGGTTGGCTGCGAGAGCATCATACCTCTGGTAGTTTGACTTGTAGCTGTCGTACTGCGCAGTAAAGTTTGCGACTCCGTTTGCCACTATCACAGAGGAGTTGTTTGTCGCCTGTATGGCAGATACGCATGATGCGAATCCGGGATTCGCTGCGGCGGTGAACTTGTTCGAAGGTCCCAACGGCAACATAGCTTGTGAGGTTGTTGAAAAGCCCATTGGAGTAGTATTTGCTGAATATGTAGTTGCTGATTATCGAATGTATGGATGCATTAGAGGTGACTACGGAGTAGTGGTTTGGGGCGTTTGTCGTGTTGACTATGACGAAGGTGTTGCCCCTTATCTCGTACATTGAGTATGTGTTGCTTCCCACGCTCTGGTTTATTACTGTGGAGGAGTTTATGACGCTTTGAGGCAGGAACTGCGATAGGTAGCTGTTCATCTGCGCGTTGGCGCCTGCCGCACCAGCCAGTCCTATCAGCGACAACACCGCGAATAATGCGATTGCGTAGGGTAAGGTTCTCATCTGTTCACCTGTGGAATCGTTGAGTAATTATCTGCGCAAGTTTATAAATATTGCTGTATTCTTCGTCTATGTAATTTTAGCGGAACGGCTTTGTTAGTGAAAGCTCACGCAAGAAGGCTATAAAATTAAAAAGAATAAGAAAAAGAAAAAAGGAACTGCATCAGGATGATGCAGCCTTTGCGTACAGGTCCGATATGAAGCTGTTCGCTGCAGCGGTTGTCTGCGAGGCAG
>JAMCZI010000008.1:0-21266 GCA_023485545.1 Candidatus Martarchaeota archaeon | reverse complement strand
GCATCGGGCTCGATGGCAGGTTGCTCAGCAGCACCGGCTCGTCTGCCGTCAGCTGTGACGGTGTTGCCGTTATGTTGCTTATTCCTGCTATGCTTCCCTGGCCGCTCACGATCGAGACGTTATTTATCGCAGCGATCTCAACGGATGAGTTCACTCCTGGCACTCCAGTTATAGCCTGTCCAACTGAGAACGGGCCATACTGCTTGCTCACTTTCGTTACCGAAGTAGAGTTGTATGGCTCCACAGTGAACTCCAGTTCATTCGGTGCGTAAGCGTATCCAACTGATACGCTTGTAGCTGATAGTGTCCCTACCATGCTGCCCCTCTGCGTTACGAATCCTGGCTCTACTGAAAATCCAGTCTCGCTTGGATAGTCGGCTGTGCTGTTTACTGGGAAGTATGTCATGTTGTTATACTGCCCACCTATGGACCTGTTCAGGTCGAATAGCGTTCCACTAAGTCCGCCACTCGACTTGTTGTACAGCTGGAAGCCTAACGCATCTACTGCAGAGTTGTTTGTTGCTACTGCCTGCTCTTGGAACTTCGCAGTGAAGAACTCTTGGTTACCACTTGTTCCAGATGGGTTGTTTGGTGATATTGAGAACTGCTGGTTGTCCGGCAGGAATATCACATTTGTAACCGAAGCTATGCGTGGGTTGCTCCCTGTCGTAGGTGGATAGAATACTCCCGGAGTTCCTCCTGCAGAAGAGTTGAGGTATGCCTGGTGGTAGAACGTTGTACCGCCCGGAGTATTGCTGCTTACGGACACATTGACGTATGGAAGTGCTGTGTTCAGCTTTATTGACTTGACTACGCTCACTGGTGTTGCCAAATTCTGAGTTCCCGCACTAGTGAATGTCAATGGTTGGCCGTTTACAGTCAGGGTCAATCCATGCACAGCTATCATGTTAGCTACTGTCGTGCTTGTTGTGCTCAATTTGACTTCTGTTACTGCTGGCGTGTTGGAGGCAGGGAATGCGGTTGTATTCTGGAATGTGTAAGGTGTCAGGTCGAAAAGCACTGTGCTGTTCTGCTGGCCCTGATACTGGAATGCGGATGGTATTGCGCTGGTTACCAGAAGCTCCTGTGCAGGCTCTGTTAAGTTGCCTCCTGCTGCACCTAGGTTTTGGTATGTTTGGGTTGCCTGCTGTGTCTGGAATGTTATCTGCCTGCTGTTCGAGCTGCCGAGCGTTGCTCCGTCGAAGACCAACTTGTACATTGCTGGCTGCCTTATGAAGTTAAACGACTGGCCTGGAAGCAGGTTTGCTGGAGTATCATTGTATATTATGATGCTCTGCAACTGATTTGGAACTCCTCCGCCAGATGACGTGTTGGTCCAAAGCAGATCAGCAGTCCATCCCTTGTCGTTTGTGTTGTTGAATACCGTTCCGTTTGATATTTTGTATACGTTCGAGTACAGCTGCATCTGCGCAAATTCACTTGACGACCTCAGCCCTGCGAAGGTGTTGCCTATGTGCAGGAATAGGTTTGTCCCTGATATGTTGAACTTGGTTGTTTTATCAGATGGCACTACGGACACGTTTACTGGGTTTGTGGAGTTCTTGTAGTATACTGCTACTGATGCCTGTGCAATTCCGCTCGCGTTCTGGTTTCCAAGGCCTGTAAGTTCTACCTTGTAAGGACCACTAGAGAGGTTCTCGCCTACGTATACGGTTGACGTGTTAGTCAATGTAGAAGCAAGGTTTATGCTTCCGCCACTAACAGTGTTCGTAGATTCTACAGTACCAGAAGGAAGTGATGTAACATTTAGGATTACCCACGGCTTCCCAAGCAACATTATCTGCACGTTATTTTTCGCTGTGGCAGATGTATTCAGTGATACAGGCTTTCCGAATACTGCCTGGTATGCGCCTCCAGCTGAGAGCAGTGCGAAGTTCTGTATCTTCGGGCTTGTCTGCTGGTCATATACTGGGAATCCTGTTACCCAAAGGTACTCACTTTCCAGATTCGCGCCATAGCTTGAAAGCAGGCTTGGAAGCTGTGAGCTCGTGACCCTCAGGATGTTGTCTGCAGAATTTGAATACCTAAATCCTGACTGGAAGTTTGCTCCTCCACCATTCACTGAAGCTACTGGAGTTGTATTGTATATAGATGCCGTGCTTGAGAAGACGCTTGATGGCGGCGAGTTTGTTATTGCAGAACTTATTGGGTATGCGTAGTTTGTGCCACTCTGAAGCGATGTGGTGTACTGCGGAACGTTCAGCTTGACCGCCCTGTTAAGGACTGATCCTATAAGTGCGCTGAACGAGTATGTGCCTGCCACAGACGTTGTGCTCGTTGAGTTGAAGTAGACCTGTGCGTTTGCGGATGAAGGTGCGCTGGATGAAGAGCTTGAGACTACGTGCAGAACCTTCTGCGCCTCGCTCTGGTTCACGGAAGCTGTTACGTTCACAGTCTTGAACGCAAGGTTTCCTATCGCCGCAGCAATGTTTGCCGCTGCCACACCGTCGCTTGGCATCGCCTTGGATCCCACGACTATCTGCACTACGGGCTGTCCAGTATTGCTTATTATAGGCATACTGGATATTGTTATTGGGCTTGCGACTGCAAGACTCGTTGCTACAAGTGCTGCTCCGCCTATTACAGCGGCAATTCTCTTTGCACTCAAACTTTTCACTTTCTCACCTAAAACATTTCGGTTGAGGATATGATAAACTGTAAAGTATTTAAAGGGATATGTTGTTTTTATAAATTGTTTTATATATTGGAGTTTATACATCGTTGATTGTCAGATTTGTTTTCTGTTATCAACGCAAACTTCTCTCTGAAACGTATTTTCATTCTTATGAAATGGCACGTTAACGGCATATGCCGAATAGCAACTATGATGACGTTGAACTGCTTTCCGGAGACGGACAATGTCATTGGATTTGGAGCGCGCGGCACAGCGGTTTGGTGCAGATACGGATGCACTAAATGCTTCTACCTAATGCTTGAATGCCCATAATAATATATGTGCAGGCCATGCAAGGCTGTTTTGCTGCAGTCAGGCTGCTAGGGCAGCCATTGCGGCTTGTTGGTGAATTAGGCGTTGCCTGCAAGGCTGTTCCGATGCCTATGTAGGATTGGCTTTGAATTTCCATCTGGGTTCGGCATTATTCATGCAAAATAGGCTACATAATAAATACCTTTTCCTGCTTATCGTTCAACATACGGTCAGAAGGGTCAAGTTTTATGGATTCTGAGGTTCTGGGAGAGGGTGCATCCGGCTTGGATGGAGTTCCTATGGGCGACGAAGGGGTAGAGCAGAGGCTCAGGGAAAGGCTGGGAAGCCTTGAGGAGAAGCCTGCTGCAGGACCTTCGGTAGACTCAAAGAATGAAGGCAGCTCGCTGGAGAAGCTCGCCAGGAACAACTACATTTTCTTCGGCATAATTGCCGTGATACTTATAATAGACATACTGGGAAGGACAACTCTGCTGAGCAAAACCGGCTTTTTCGAGCCTGACGGCTTCTACCACTTCTCAGTAATACGCGCTGCGATACTCTACCACCACTTCGCGATACCGAGGTTCCTCAGCATATCCGGCTTCCCAACGCATTTCCCGATCACCGAGCCGGACGGGCTCTACCTGGTAACGATAGTGCCGTACATGCTTCTCCAGTTCTTCGGCATAAGCTACTACAACGTTATGCGCGTCGTTCCTGTCGCCTTCGGCATATTCGACGCAATAGGCGCATATTTCCTGATACAGTACTTCCACAAGAGCAGGGTTCTTGGCCTTCTTGGGATGTTCTTCGTCGCGGTGTCGAGCGGAGACATAGCAAGGACAGCTGCGCTCGTTTACAGGGGAGATGGATTCATAACGATATTCATGGTTGTTGCGCTCATACTCGCGATTGAGGCTGTTAAGAAGGATGGCAGGAGGATGTACATTTCCGCGCTGTTGAGCGGCATAGTGCTGGGAGTTGGCACTGCAGTATGGAACGGTGCGCCATTCACGGTGGTAGTTTACCTTCTCGCCATATTCCTAATATCAATATATGCATATGTAAAGCCAGACAAGAAGGTGGCGAAGAGCTCGATTCTGCTGATGGGCGCGCTGCTTGTTGCGTATGCACTGCAGCACCTCTGGATGTACTTATATGTGGTGAGGGTGCAGGAGGCGTTCTCTAGCCTTCACTTCTTCGTATTCTATCTGCCGGTTCTTGCCATAGCGGCGTTCGCATACTACTATAATTTGCACAGGGACAGCAGGGGTTTTGCATCGTCCCCGTTCGGGAGGATATCCTCCAGCATGGCAGGCAGGGCAGAGCTGATCTTAGTAATCATAATAGTTGGCACAGCGCTGGTTTCAATAGTCTATGGTAGCTATCTGCTCAGGATAGCGTCTGGCGACGGGCTGGTCATTGCGCAGTCGCACCTCAACAAGAGCATAGAGGAGCTTGCAAGGCCCTCGTTAGCGTTCCTGTGGGCGAGCTTCTCTTATGCATTAATACTTGCGCCGATAGGCATAGTGGTATACATCCTGTTCTCAAAGAGAATAGAGGGGAAGAAGGGCTATGGCATAACACCTGAATTCATCATGATTGCGGCGTACCTAGGCGCAACAGGCTACCTCCAGGCCAACGCCGTGAGGTTCAACTCGCTCGTTGCCGTGCCCATAGCGATATTCGCAGCATATTCGTTCTATGCAATAGGAAGGGTCATAAGCATAAAGGTCAAGACCAGCATGAACCTGAGGAAGATAGGAAAGATAGACCTCAGATACGCGTACTACGGGCTCGTTAGCGCGCTGCTCATACTTGTGCTGGTGCAGACGCTCGTTGAATCAAGCCAGATAGTGCAGGCTGATGACATAAATCCGCTGTTCCTGGGAGCGCTCTCCTGGATGAAAAATAATACTGCAGCTAATGCCACGGTTCTCGCTGTCTGGCCTGACGGGTCCGTAATAGAGGGCTGGGCAAACAGGACCAGCAGCATGGACAGCGTCGGCGGGCAGATAGCCACAAATATATACAACTTCTCAAGGTACATACTGAATTCAAGCCCAGACACGCAGTACCTTTACAAGATCGACAAGCCGGATTACATACTGGTGAGGAAGTTCTGGTTCGACGAGCTATCAGGCATAGCTGAAGAGGGCAACATTACCGACCCCACAAACTACGGGTTCGAGGTATTCAGCAGCCTGTCCTCTGCAAGCAACACCACTGAAATAGAATACAAGCTAGACTCAAACACGCCAGGAGCATACCAGGCAATGATGATCTTCAAGAAGAACGCAACATCTGTGACTTTCAAGAACAGCAGCTTCATAGGATACCTTGGGATAGACGGAAGGTACGACATACCTTTGGACAGGGTGCTTCTTTACAGCCCCTCAACAGACCAGTTCAACTACTACAACGAGGGGCTGAAGAACGTCTCCAACTATACCATGGTGCTTGACTTGAGCAACGGCTCAATAGAGGGCGCTATGCTTGTCTCCCCTGGGCTTTTCAAGACAAACATGTTCAAGATGATATACATGTGCAACATACAGAACTGCACGTATTCAGGAAACAACGTCTCGCTGCACGAGGTATATTACAACCCTGATACCGAGATTTTCAAGGTAAACTACACTGGCTAGAAACAGCTGGCGAGTTCAGATATACTCTTTTATATTTGCTGCGGCAGCAGGAACTGGGACGTGAAACAAGAAAAGTGCATGCTGCAGCGCATGAATTATTTTGCTGCTGGGCGCTGAATCGCGGCTAGGATGCGGCAGCTGATTCTTTACCAAGGGACTTCCTTCAGCTTGAGCCTGTTGGCCCCAATGTTTGTGAGGACGTGCATTGCGCCAGTCAGAACAACAAGGAATGCCAGCCCGTAAACTCCAGGCATGTGGCCAAGCCAGAAGGAGAACAGGAGCGCGAATATGAAGAATCCGTACTGGTCCATCACCGGGAAGCTTTTTCCGGGCTTAAAGGCCAAGCGCCTCTTTATGAAGCTGCCGAGCAGGTCGCCGAAGTTTGCCCCTATGGTAAGCATAACCGCTATAGGAAGCATGTAGTGGAGAAAAGGGTAGTATATCGCCCCCACTATGATGCCGCATGCCAGGCTTGACACGGTGCCCCTTACGGTCTTGTGGTCGCCGAATATCCTCTTTCCCATTAGCTTGCGCTTCATGTCGAGCGGCTTTCCGCCTCCGAATAAGACTGGCGCTCCGTTGGCTGCGTACGCAGGGAAAATGTATATTATCGGGTAGAGGAACAGCGCGTATATCGCAGCCCAGTACAACTGAACACCGTAGAAGCGTCATCCGAGCTCGAGCTTCCTTATCTCGACCTTGTTTATCTGCGTTATGTGCTTGAGCCTCGCAGCCATGTCAGCCTGCACCTTGCCCTCGATTATCGCCGAGACTATCGCGTCGGAATCGTTGGATGAGATGAACTCTTTTATTATCTGCTCTGCCTCCTTCCTTATGCCTACGATCTTTGACCTGGTTGTCCTGATCGAGGTCACTATCAAGGGTTTTACAGTAACGCTCTTTCCGTCCTTTGAATTTAGCGTCACGACAGAGTATGCGACGCTCCTGTACCTCCTGACGAGGGACCTTATGTAGCTGAACATCAGCTCCATCCTGACCAGCTTTGTCGAGGCAGACTCGCCGTTGACTTCTGTTATCTTGAACACCATGTTTGTGAATGCATTTGACGGATTGTGCGTGAGCTGGTCGAGGCCGACCGTCAGGTTCTTTCCGGCAACCGCCTTCTCAGATGACGCTGGTATCTCTCCTATCAGCTCGCTGTTGAACATCTTCGGCGCGTACACCGAGAACCATTTCTTGAGCTTCCACTTGTCTACTCCCCTTTGTACTGCCATGATATCACGATTTTCCTCTTATGAGAAGCTCTGCCGTCTTCGGGTCGTACCTCCACTTCGCTTCGAGCTCTCCTGTCTTTATGTAGTATTTGGTAAGCCTCCATATCTTTGCCTCGACCCTCTTCAGCCTTATCGTGCCGTAGATGTCCTGCTTGTTGGACTGGAGGTGCTTCCTCATGTTGACGCTCTTCTTCATCAGGTTGAGCATGTCAGACGGGATTGAGTTGAGAAGCTCCTTCTCCTTCAGGAAGTCCTTCATGCGCATGCCAAGAGCCTGGCGCGGGTACATGACTCCGTGCTTCCTCTTGAGCAGCTCGCCTATCATCTCAGGGCTGGTGCCCTGCTTTGCGTAATCTATTATTATGTTCTCTATCTGCTCTTTCGAGAGCTCCCCGGCACCCTTGCCGAAGGTGGAGCTGTCTAGTATGGGCTTCCTTGATTTGGACTTGCCCCTTTTCTTCGTATGCATCCTAGCCATTCAAAACACTCTGTAAGGTGAAGCGTTATTATTTAACACAGAAAGCTATATATTGATAGCTACGCTGTAGCTCTCCGAAACAGACACAGAGACCTTCTCCGCCTTGCATATCTTGCCGAGCTCTGCGGAGTAGCCCTTCACTACATTATAATAGGCTTCGGGAACATTTATATGTATTGAGGATATCTGCTTGTTGAGCGCTATCCTTGAAGCCGCTTTCTGCTTGCGCACCTCCCCTATAACGTTGTTGAGCATAGTCCCGGCATCCTCGTAGTCTATGTCAACTATCGCGCTGGAGAAAACCACCCCGTTTATCACGTAGTCTGCACCGGACTTCTTCTCTGCATATTTTGGCATCTGCTGCGCCATGAGGCTTTCGTTCCCTAGCGTCTCGTTTATCTCCTCTGCAACAAACGGTATTATTGGCGAGATGAGCTGGAGGAATGTTGACAGGACGTGCCTGAGCGTGTACGCGGCCGCTTTGGCTGACTCGCCCTTCTCTGGCTCTGACACCCTGTGCTTCACATTTTCTATATAGTAGTCGCAGAAGTCGTGCCAGTAGAAGTCCATCAACTTTGATGATGCAGCATACAGATTGAACGAATCGTACGCTTCTGTTGCCGATTTTATCGCCATGTTGAGCCTGTTGAGTACCCATACGTCGAATATGCCCATGCCCTTGTGCGGCTGCTCCTCTATTGCGGCTGGAGCGGCCTTTATCACGAACTTTGCAGAGTTCTTGAGCTTTGTTATGAATGCCTTCGCCTTGTCTACTTCTTCATATGAGAAACGCTTGTCCTTGCCTATGCTGCCAGACATCGCCACCCAGAGCCTGAGCACGTCAGTGCCGTACTTCGAGAGCACTTCCTCTGGGTATATGGAATTGCCAAGGCTCTTGTGCATCTCTGTGCCGTCCGGGCCAAGCACCATCCCGTTTATCAGCATGTTCTCTATGGGCTTCTGGCCTACCAGTGCCCAGTTCATGAATATAGTGTAGAACGCCCACGTCCTAACTATGTCGCTGCCCTGTATCCTCACAGTGGATGGATACGCCCTTTCGAAAAGGTTTTTGTCGTCGGGCCATCCCGCTATTATCAATGGAGTTATCGCAGAGTCGACCCAGTTGTCGCAGGTTGCCTGCTCTCCCACTATGGATTCGGAGCCACACTTCGGGCATTTCTGCACCTTCGCTTTCTCGAGCGCTGGGTTGACTGGAAGGTCAGATTCCTCCGGAGCGATTACCTCGCCGCAATCTGCACAGTACCAGAATGGTATAGGCGTGCCAAATATCCTGTTCCTGGATATGTTCCAGTCCCATTCTATGAACTGCGCCCAGTCTATCAGGCGCTGCACTGCGAAATCCGGATCCCATGTGATTGACTTGCCAGATTCTATTATCTTGTCTGAAAAATCTTTTGTCTTTATGAACCACTGCGTAGAGCTGAGCAGCTCTACGTTTGTTGAGCACCTGTCGTGCTTCTTGACCTGATGCTTTATCGCAGTTGTTTCGATTAGAAGCTTCTTCTCCTTGAGCTTCTCTAGAACCTTGACCCTCGCATCCTTTAGCGACATCCCGTCGAGTTCGCCAGAATTCTTGAGCTTTCCGTGCTCGTCTATCGCCTCGACCAGCTCAAGGCCGTGCTTGTGGTATAACAGGACATCGTTCTTGTCGCCGAATGTGCACACCATCTCTGCGCCGGTGCCGAAGCCCTTGTCTACTATCTGGTCAGCAATAATTGGAACCTTCCTTCCGTATATTGGTACCACTGCCTTCTTCCCTACCAGCTTCGAGTACCTCTCGTCATCCGGGTTGACAGCCACTGCAACGCATGCGTGAAGCAGCTCTGGCCTGGTTGTCGATATGTTTATGCTTTCGCTTCCGACCTCAAAAGCTATTGTGTTGAGCGTTGAGCTCTCCTCCCGCTCCTCAATTTCTTCCCTTGATATTGAGGTTACGCAGTTTGTGCACCATGACACCGAGTGCTTCATCCTGTACGTCATGCCCTTTTTGAACAGAGTCAGGAGCGCGAACTGCACCTTCCTCCTGTAAGACTCTGAAAGAGTCTTGTACTCAAGTGACTGGTCGAACGACGCCCCGAGCGAAAGCATCTGCTTCTTCATGACCTCCAGGTTCTGCTGCGAGAGCTCTGCGCACTTGGCGTAGAACTCGTCCCTCTGAAGGGACTTGCCGTATTTCTTCTCCGTGGCAATCTCTGATGGGAAGCCCTGCATGTCCCATCCCACGGGAAACAGAACGTTGAATCCGCGCATGCGCTTGTAGCGCGCGAGCGCGTCTATGTATGAGACCCAGTAAGCCTGGCCCATATGCAGCGCACCGTCGGTAAACGGCGGAGGCGGGTCTATGACGAAGAGCCTCCGGCTCTCGTCCTCGTGGTGGAACGAAAATATTCCCATCTCTTCCCACCTAGCGCTCCATTTGGATACTATATCGTCAGACATTGCAACATCGCCCTAAGCAGCAGCCTCTGCCATAGGCATGGCAGGACAAAATGAATATTGCATAAAAAGAAATAAGAAACAGTTAGTCCCTGCGGAAAACCGCAGGGACCGGATCAATGCAAAATTTACTGCACTATCTCTCCTGTCGCGTAGCGCGCCTTGACCTCAGATATCCTGACCTTCAGCTTGTCGCCCTGCTGGGCTCCCTTTATGAAGATCACGAAACCGTCCTTCTTGGCCAGCCCTTCGCCCCTCTTCGTCAGTGTCTGGACCTCGACGTCTACGACGTCTCCGACCTTCACCGGCTTCGGCAGAAAGTAGTTTGGCTTTATTGAGCCGTACCTTCTTTCTCCTCCTTGTCTTGCAGGTTCACCTGCATCTTCTCTGTACTCTTCTTGTTCGAATCCGTCTTCTTCGCTCATTCTATCCGTCCTTATACGTAGGATTAGCCTGAGGCCTTTCAGCCTATGCCTTACTCCGTATGATATTATAGAATCGTCTAGATTTATAAGCTTTTCTAATAGGTTATGAGAGCGCCCTTTCTATGGTGCATTCATAGAGCGCTTCAGCCTGCGCATTGCGACAGTATACAGGACATAGAGGACGAGAGCGAAGAGCGCTATCGACACAAGCACCAGTATCGCGTTGCTTGACGAGAGGGCGTAGAACCCGAAGAGCATCAGCACCATATTCCATACTCCCGCGCCTAGCGCCGAATAGCCGAAGAACTTCTTCTTGTTCATCTGCGCGAACCCAGCCGGGAAGCTCATCACAGTCCTGACTACGGGAAGCATCCTCGTTATCAGCACCGCTGCGATGCCGTTCCTCTCGAACCACCTGTCAAAATTGTCGAGCTGGCTCTTTGTTATGCGTAGCTTGTGGAGATGCTTGTACACCACGTCCTTGCCGAAGTAGTAGCCTATGTAGTAATCGACGGCTATGCCAAGCAGGCTGCCAAGCAGAGAAGCTATGAAAGCGAGCGGGAATGAGAGTATGCCCTTTGCCGCGAGAAGCCCGGAAAGCGGCATCACCACCTCGCTAGGCACTGGTATGGAGGAGCTCTCCAGAGCCATGAGGCCGAATATCGCAGCATAGCCGTAGCGCTCCAGTATTCCAGTTATAACTGACGCAGAGCCGCTTATTATCGAGCTTATCGACACACCGAGCAAAAAAGGTATTATAATATCGCCTTCCAATCTGCATACGAGCCTGGATCACGTGGTTCGGATGAAGATACTTAAATTTTATAGAGCGGAAGGGATAATAAAGCTGTTGCCCAACACGCTCGACGATCTGTGGACCATGCAGAGGGTCATATTCGCAGGGGATGCTGTGAGCGGCAAGAGCCTGAGGAGGTTCAGGGGAAACGAGACCGACGAAGGCGAGCTGAAAGAGATATATGTAACCATACTTGTCGAAAAGACAGAGCTTGACAAGACTGCGGAGAGGCTGAAGGTGCTGGGCAAGATACTTGATGGAAAGCCGCTCGAATACGTAAGGCTCAACAGCTACCACACGCTCAACGTTGCGCCTAACGAAGCTGTGGAGATAAGGAAGGAGAGGTGGCCGGCTTACCTGGTCGGAGTCCTTGAGGGCGCCGTGTCAGACACGCACAAGCCCCGCTTAGGAGTCATAGCAGTCGACGACGAGAAGGCCCTGCCCGCATACCTCCTCGGCTACGGCATCGAGTTCCGCGACGAGGTGTACAGCAGGCTCAGCAAGAGGATGTCGAGCAAAGACTACCAGGAAGCGGAGAAGAAGTACTTTGAGGAGATAATATCGATAATAAGGAACATGGAGGTCAACACAGTCATCATTGCGGGGCCTGGCTTTACAAAGGATCAGGTGAAAAGTTATATGGAGGGCACAGGCGTTATGAAGACGTTGGGAAAGAACATTCTATTCAAAAGCACAAGCAACGTCGAGCGCTCAGGAGTCTACGAGCTCATACGCAGCGATGAGGTGAGCGGCATACTAGACAAGGAGAAGATACGCGACGAGTTCATACTGATGGAGGAATTCCTCAAGGGACTGCAGTTAGGAAAGTCGAAGCACGGATGTGCTGCAGTCATCGACGCGCTTGAATCTTACGAGGCGAACAGCGTTATAGTGAACGATTCTGTCCTCGGCAAGGCGGATTACCAGAAGGCGCTTTCCGTTGCTGAGAGGATGAAGGCGAAGGTTATCGTGTTCAACTCTTCCGACGAAGTAGGGCAGCAGCTCTCAGGCTTCGAGGACATAGGCTGCTTCTGAACTCGCGCATTAGTTCATCGACGCACTTCCGATGCGCCATTCTGTTCAGAATTTCGGCGTGGACAATCGGCGGATTGGACAAAACCTTTATTAACCTTTAGCTTCACTTTAAGACTAGCAAATCACGTAGGATTTGCAGCATGTGGTACAGATGCAGACGCAAACGCTCGCATGGGGGTCCGTCCCAGACTTCAAGCGCAGCTGCAGCGTCAAGATGAACAGGAATCTGATTATATCAACACCGTACCACCCCTGTGCTGCATAAATCCTTGAAATCTTCGTTTTGGTGGTTTGTGTGGCACAGCAATTTGCGAGTAGGGACGCTTGCAAGACCCGCCTGATAAGGCGCGAACAACTCATACTGGCAGAGGTAGGCAGGGACAGGATAGACTCAGCCTCAAGCTTCGTCGATTACCTTTGTGAGTCGTACGGCTTTTCGAAGAGCTCGGTATGGTACAACCTGAAGAGCCTGAAGAAGAAGGGCGTGCTTGACTTCGCGACGAAGGAGGAGCAGGGAAAGCCGCTGGCGCTTACCGAAGAAGGGTTAGTGCAGTTGGCTGCCATTGGCAGCAAGAGAAACATGCTGATGGAAGCTTTCAGTAGCAAGGGGATAGCCCTTGCGATGGAGGGGAGGAGTTACGGGCAGAGAGACATACGCGGCCTGGCAATTGACCGCGGAGGGTTGGCATAGAGGGTGGAATAAGGGCCGGCATGAAAATGCCGGCCAATGCTTAAATAGATGAGAAAATGAACATAACAGGAACTTTCCTTGACAGGGGAGAGGATTTGGACAGGGCGGAGGCAAAGAAGAACGAAATAGTGCGGACGATATATTCGGCTATGAAGTGCGACGATGAATTCGTTGACAGGCTCGCGGAGATATCCGGCAGGGGGGATTCTAAGGCCCTGTCAAAGGAACTGTCTTCTGTGATTAAGAACGAGTATTGCACTAACCACATGGATTTCCTCCTGAACATAAGGCTTACAGCAGAGTATACTGATGATATGGAAAGGGATGTCTTCAATTTTCAAAGAATGGACAAGATGCTGAAAGCAGACGAGGAGATAAGGAAAGCCGCAGAGAGGCTGCCGTTGATGGGAGAGGCGCTTGACGATGTAAAGAATGGCACGATCGATCTTGTGCGCTGCTACTATGAGGCGAGGTTCTTCAACGACTTCCACAGGAGCATAGCAAGGAGTGAGGATTAGAGTGCGCCTTCATTCTTCAGCATTTTCAGCTTTCGCTCAGAGCGCCCGGGGGCGCTGTAGCCACCTATACCTCCGTCGCTGCGCACTACACGATGGCATGGAACCATAGGAGCAAACGGATTTTTCGAAAGAGCGTTGCCCACTGCCCTGTAGGAATTTGGCTTGCCTATCGCAACTGCTATCTGCTTGTAGCTTGCTACCTTGCCCTTTGGTATAGCAAGCGTCGCTTTCAGGACTGATTTCTCGAAATCAGTGAGCTTTGATTCTCGTATCATGCGAAAAAGTTTCTTTTTTCCGAGAGGCATATGAGCACCGCTGATGCAATGGTTGCGCAGTTCACGTATAAGGGTGCGCAACGCTGCATTATGAACGATTTAAATTATGTTGCACGTTATTTATACATTATAGGCGCGACATCAACGCCCGGTTCACATTTATTTTGGTGATCGTATGGCTGCAAAGAAAAATGTGGTATGGCTCGACGGAAAGATCATTGACGCAGAGAAGGCGAAGGTTCCGATACTGACGCACTCGTTGCAGTACGGGAGCGGGATTTTCGAGGGAATACGCAGCTACCATACTGATAGCGGTGCTGCGGTCTTTAGGTTAGGTGACCACGTGAAGCGCTTCTTTGCCACAGCGAAGATATACGGCATGGACCTGGGGCTGACGCAGGAGCAGATGGCGTCGGCAATATTGAAGACGGTGAAGGCGAGCGGATTTAAGGAATGCTACATAAGACCATTCGCATTCTACAATGACAGCCGCATCGGGATGTCGACGGAGGGCAAGCGCATAAGCGTATTCGTCGGGACGCAGGAGATGGGATCTTACCTTCAAAAAAAGGGAGCGGGAGTGCGCTGCAAGATATCTTCTTGGAGGAGGATAAACTCCGAAATACTGCCGGTTGAAGCAAAGGCGAGCGGCAACTACCTCAACTCAATAATAGCCAACGGAGAGGCGAAGAGGCTGGGCTTCGATGAGGCCATACTGCTGTCTTCGAATGGCTACGTCGCGGAAGGCCCTGGAGAAAACATATTCATAGTGAAGGACGGCAACCTTGTGACGCCGGGCAAGGGCTCAGACATACTGCTTGGCATAACGAGGGATTCGCTCATCAAGGTTGCGGAGAGCATAGGCATAAAGACAGATGAACGGATGGTGCACAAGGAGGAGATTTACACTGCGGATGAGCTGTTCTTTGCGGGTACAGCCGCGGAGATGACCCCGATAAGCGAGGTGGACGGGATAAGGATAGGCGACGGCAGCGGGAGGATAACGAAGCTATTGTGGAACAAGTTCTCTGACATAATACACGGAAGAGACAAGCAGTTCGAGGACTGGCTCACACCGGTTTAACGCATAACAGATTGGCATAAGTAGGTGCTCACTCCTCCCTTATGCCAAGCTTTTCGCGTACCGAGACTATTCCGGACAGCTTTTCCAGCTTGTTTGTCACTCTGCGCTCGTAGAATTTTGCCTGGTTTATGGACTCCTGCAACTGCTCTGAAGGATTGATCAGGTATGCATTGTTAAGGCACTTGCCGGCGCGCATATAACTGCTTTTAGCCATCGTGAAGCCCGTGCTTGCCCCAATCTCATGATCCTGCTTGCCCTTAGGGATGCCTCCAAAGAGTCCCCTTTTGTTGGCAAGCTTTAGCTCATTGTCGCCCTTCTCTTCATACCTCTTCCCAAAATCTATCGCTACTGCAGCTATCCTTAGTTCATCCTCATACTCGCGCATCTTTTCATGTTCAGAAAGATTTTTCTCGACAGTTGCCATGTTAATCAAGTGTATAGCGGCTTTCCAAATATTTATGCGCTTTTGACGGTTGAGCACACGTACTTGCATATAAGTATACGTTAATATCTGGAATCCCTTTTCAAAGAAGCTTTAGGCCCCTGGTAAACATGTCAATCTCTGAACTTTTCCATGGGCCTATGCCGAGCGCTGTCTTAGACCCTGGTGGTATCTGTGTGAAGCCTGCATCGGACACGAGCGCGCATGGAACCTTCTTGAATTGGAACGCCTTAAACAGCTTTACCAGGTCCTCCTCCGCAGATACCTTCAGCACTATCTTTTTCTCGCCGGAGTCTAGCCACTCCTTTGTCAGCTGCGGATCCTTCCTTTCTGCTTCAAAATAGCTCATGAGCGATGCGTGGGCTGCTTGTGCGGCGAGCTTGCCCTTTCCCATCTCAAGATCGGCCCTTATTATTATGACCTGCTTTATCTCGTCCCGTTCCACACTTGATATTTCGCGCGGAAAGGTTTAAAATACAGGAACAAAGGTTCAGTCTAGCACGCGTATCCTGTGTGATATCGCTGCCGCAAGCCTGCCGAGGATGCGGTTGTACGGCCTTGATACTATTATTGCATCTGCAGCCTTGTGCTTCGATACGCTGATAATGGCATTAAGAGGCGTATCCTCGACGAGAGTTACTGGGCCGTCGCCGCCGAGAAGCTTGTCGGAGCTCTTCACCCGCGTTATGCTAGGTTCTATGCCGATATCAGATAACGCTGCGCGTATCTGCTCCAGGTCCCTGAAATTGTTCCTTGTCCTCACTTCTGCATTGCCGCTGGAGCGCCGCAGCATTGCCACTATTTTGTCATCGAATTCAGGCTTCCGCAGGATTACCTTTGAAGAATGGTGAGGCGCAAGGTGCATCAGGTTGTATACGAACTCGGAAAAAAGGCGCGCACCGGAGGTATCGGTCCTGAACCGAGAGGAAAGCTCCTTGCTTATGTTGTCGACGAGCGTCCCATCTATGTCGAATACTGTCTTCCTGGTTTTTTCTGCTGGCATGCGCATATCGCTCTTATGCAAGCTATTTAAAGCTTATTTGACATTTAACTATTGTCTAATAGTCTATTGACGAATTCAGCTTGGATGCGGTAAGGCTTATAGCGGTTGCTTGAGGATATTGTGCGATGGCGATAGGAAGCAGGGAAGCTGCCCTTGCGTCTTCTCTTTTCAGGAAGTTCTATTCGAAGTACGGGATTAGCGCAGACGACGTAGAAAAGAGGGAGTTCGGTTTCGGCAACTTCGAGACGAAGATAGCTTACAGGCACATGGCTTTCAAAAGCAACGAGGAACTGAAGAAGCGCGTTGTATCGGAGGCGCCCCCGTTCATCTCTTTTTCGACTGCACGATACAAGGATCCGGCAGGGAGGCCGCTTGAGAGCAAGGGCTGGCTGGGCTCCGAGCTAATATTCGACCTGGATTCTACAGACCTCAACCTGCAGTGCCAGAAGGTGCACGGCAAATCATGGGTCTGCAGCGAATGCCTCGACGCAGTGAAAGAGGAGACTGCAAAGCTTGTGGAAGAGTTCCTGTTCGCAGATTTTGGCTTCTCCAAAGAGGATATAGCGCTGAACTTCAGCGGCAACAGGGGGTATCATGTCCATGTAATAGCAGACACGATAATGAAGCTCACTTCAAGGGAGCGGAAGGAGATAAGCGACTACATATCTGGGATAGGGCTTGACCCGGTGATGTTCTTTCCCAACTTCGGGGGAAAGGGAAAGATGGTTGGGCCGAAGGCCACAGACGCGGGGTGGGGAGGCCACATCGCGAGAGGCTTCATAAGCAGGCTCAACAGCGGCACGGCGGAGCTCAAGAAGCTTGGCATATCAGGCCAGAGCGCAAAGAAGCTGGAGGAGCACAAGGCAGAGCTCATATTCGGGGTAAGTACGGGCAACTGGGACAAGGTTGACGTGCCGAAGAAGGACGAGTTCTGGAAGTCGATAATAAGCGGAATGACGATAAGCCAGAGCGATTCGATAGACAAAAACGTAACAAACGACATACACCACCTCATAAGGATGGCGGGGACGATACACGGGGACACCGGCCTTGTTGCAAGGAAGCTTGACGGATATTCCAGCCTCTCGGGATTCGACCCTATGGCAAAGTGCGTCGTATTTAGGAGCGGAAGCTTGGATGTGGTTGTAGAGGATTCGCCTGAAGTTGAGATAGGGGGATCCACATTCGGCCCATACAGGAACAGCAAGCAAACGCTGCCTACGTATGCTGCGCTGTATCTCATGCTGAAGAGGCGCGCGGTGCTTGCATAGCGTCGATTAAGCAGGTGCAGCAATTGGGAAGTTTTTTATTTGTGCGATTGTCTTAATGTATGGGTGCAGCATTGCCTGAAAGAGTGCTGGTGCTGGCGATAGACATAGACAACGACCTCTACCGCAAGACCAGGTTGTCGGGCCCAGTAATAGGGAGGGAGAGCAACCTTAGCGCAGCCGCTGCGCTAGCGCTCGCAGACCCGCAGGATACAGACGCCAACACGATGTTCGAGGCAGTGAGGAAATATGATGAGCTGAAGAAGCTCGGGTATCCTGTTCACGTCGTCACGATAACTGGGTCAGAGAGCGAGGGGTACATTGCAGATGCTGAGTTCGCGAGGCAGCTCGACATAGTCATGGAGAGGTTCAAGCCCGACTCGTGCGTGCTCGTGACTGATGGAGCGAGCGACAACAGGGTGATACCGATAATAAAGAGCAGGGTTGACATAAACAGCGTCGACCTGCTCAGGATGAAGCAGGCGGAGGCGCTGGAGAACACTTATTTCACGCTGCTAGAGAAGCTCAAGGAGCCGCACTATGCCAGGATAGTCTTCGGCATACCTGCGGCGATACTGCTGCTCTTCGCTGTGAGCTACTACTTCCACTTCGGCTGGCAGCTTCCAGTGGCGCTGATAGGAATATACCTGATCATAAAAGGCCTCGGCCTGGAGGAATCGCTCATCAAGTCTTTCGCCGGGTTCGGCTTCAGCATAGAGCGGCTGAGCTTCCTGTTCTACGTCGGCTCGATAATATTCTTTGCGATAAGCATCATACTCTCTTACGGCGATTACGCTGCTGGCAGCGCTTTGACAAACAACGGGCTTACGCTAACCGCATACGCCATAGAAGGGCTCATAATACTGCTGCCCGTGAGCCTTTCGCTCTACCTTATAGGGAGGATGATAGACCTGCAGAGCAGCGGCATGAAGTACCGCGCGATAAAGCAGAGCACATACATAGGCTATACTATAATAGTTCTCGCACTTGTTTACATCACAGCTGCGTGGATAATAGGGCAGATATACTTCTACCAGCTCCTGCTCTACGACATCATAGCAATAATAATAGGGTACGCTCTCGCCAAGTTTGGAAGCGCCCTGAGGAGGAGGGCAATACGCTCCGCGAAGATGAAAGGCAAAAAAGTCATAAGCGAGATAGGCGCATACATAGGCATGGTGATGAAGGTCCAGGCATCGACCGGGAAATTCTACGTGAAGACGGGATACGGCAGCGTGATAAGCTACGACGCCGACAGGATAGTGAGCATATCGGACAGGATAATAATAAGGTGACCTGTCTCTACTGCTACCCAAAACATTTATATTTATGGCTGAGTATAATAACAGGAACATTGTCCTCCACGAGCTCATAGGCCTCGAGGCCGAAGTGGTCCGCAGCAAAGACGCGAGCCAAGTGGGCATAAAGGGCAAAGTCGTCGACGAAACCAAGGAAACGATAGTTTTGCAGACAGGTTCCGGAAAAAGGAGGATCTTCAAAAGGATATCAACATTTAAATTTATTGCTGATAAAAATACCTTTACAGTTGAAGGCAGCGAAATCTGCTTTAGGCCGCATGAACGTATACAGAAGGGCCTGAAATTCTACAGAAAAAGAAAGCTTTAGAGGAGATTTCTTTGGAATGCGAAGATAAAAAATGTCCGATACATGGCGGCGTGAAGACGCACTCGAATAGCTTCTACGGCGTCGTTGTTAGCGACAAGGCCGACAAGACGGTGATTGTCGAGAGGGAATACGCAACCTATCTGAAGAAATATGAGAGGTCGTTGAGGAGCAATTCGAGGATACCGGCGCACAACCCGCCCTGCATAGATGCGAAAGAGGGCGACAGGGTGAGAATCGCCGGAACCAGGAGGCTGAGCAAGACGAAATCCTTTGCTGTCGTTGAGAAATTTTAGATGGTTTTCACATGAAGGGAATATCCAGCAAGATATCTAGGACGCTCGTGCCAGGCGCTATAATAGTATGTGCCGACAACAGCGGCGCAAGGCTGCTCAAGGTGATGAGCAGGATAGGCAAGAGCGGCACCAAGAACAGGATGCCATCGGTAGGGATAGGCGACCTTGTGATGGCGAGCGTAAAGAGCGGCAACCCGCAGTACATAAAGAAAAGGGTGCGCGTTGTGATAATAAGGCAGAGGCAGCCGATAAGGAGGCCCGATGGAATGCGCCTAAGGTTCGAAGACAATGCGGCGATACTTGTAAACGACGCAAACCTTCCGATAGGGACAGAAGTCAAGGGCGCAATGGCGAGGGAAGTGGTCGAAAGATACATAAAGCTCGCAAGCATAGCATCAAGGGTAGTTTGACATGATAAAAAGCAGCCAGGCGAGGAAACAGAGAAGGTTCAGGCTTAGCGCACCGGCTCACGTGACACAGCATTTTGTGCGGGTAGGGCTGGACAAGCAACTCGCCAAGAAGCTGGGCATCAAAAGGAGGACTGTGCAGCTCTCCAAGGGCGATTCAGTAGCTGTCGTTTCTGGCGCGAAGAAGGGCAAAAGCGGCAAGGTCATAAGGGTGAACATGAAAAGGGGCTTCGCCTACATAGACACGATAACAAGGAAGAACGCGAAGGGAAAGGAACTCAACGTTCCGGTATACATAAGCAATCTCAAGATAACAGATCTTAACTTGACGGACAAGTACAGGGCCGGAAAGCTTGCGCTCAAAGTGCAGCCCAAGGCCGTAGAAAAGAAGGATGAGAGGAAGCCGGAGGCGATGAGAGCGCCTGAGCCTTCAGAAGAGGCGAAGGTAGAGAAGAAAGCCGTTGAGGCGATGGTGAAATAATGGCGAGGAAAGGTGGAAAGAATCACGTGAAGAGCCTCAATGCACCAAAATTCTACATGGTGAAGAGGAAGGAGACTAAATACATAGCGAAGCCTTCCCCTGGGAGGCACACCCTGGAGGGCAGCATACCACTCAGGAGCTTTGTTAAGATGGCGGGGCTGGCGGGCACCAACGCAGAGGTCGAGAAGATGATGAACGCCGGGAGCCTGAAGGTCAATGGAAAGAAGGTTTCCGACGACAAATACCCGGTAGGGCTAAACGACGCAGTATGGGCGGAGAGTATCGGCAAGTACTACAGGATAAGCGTCGACACAAAGGGGCACATATCATACGATGAGATAGGCAAGGATGACGCTTCAGCAAGGTTCTGCAAGGTAGTGAACAAGTATGTTGGCAGGGGAGGGAAGCTGATGGTGACGCTCAACGACGGCACTACTATTGAAGCCCCAGAAGAGGTGAAGGTGAAGGATTCGCTGCTAGTGGGCAATGGAAAGCCTAAGGTTTACAGTTTCAAGGAAGGGAGCAAATGCTTTGTTATGGACGGAGTGCACGTAGGCGTAAGCGGCACAATAAAGTCGATAAACATGAAGGACAAGTCAATAAAGTCGGTGACCGTAAAAAGCGGCGAGGCTGAATTCGAAACCTTGACGAAGAACGTCATGGTGGTAGGCTGATACAATGGAAAGCCCAAACGTTATGAGGAGAGTATACATCGACAAGCTGATGATAAACATAGGCACGGGAAGCGATGAGAAGGTCCAGGAAAATGCGAAGAAGCTCATAAAGCTCGTGACAGGGAGGAAGGCAGCGGACGGGCTGTCAAAGAAGAGGAATCCCTCGTTCAAGATAACAAGGGGCAGCAAGATAGCGGCTTTCGTCACTATACGCGGGAATGATGCAGCTATGCTCGCAAAGAAGCTGATAGGGGCAGTGGACAACAACATAAAGGACAGCTCGATCAGGAGCAACACGCTGAGCTTCGGGATAAGGGAGTACATAGACATCGACGGGATAAAGTACGACCCGGGAATAGGAATGCTTGGCATGAATGTCAACATAGCGTTCAAGCGGAAGGGGTACAGGGTATGCACGCGCAAATGGAAGAACAGCGAGATACCGAAGGCCCACAAGGACGTTTCTGCTGTCCTTTATGTTGT
>JAMCZI010000017.1 GCA_023485545.1 Candidatus Martarchaeota archaeon | reverse complement strand
TGATCCTGCAATGAGCTCCTTTCTTCCAACCGAATAATTGAACGACTCAATTATGTAGCTGCCCCTGTGCTGCATTGAGAAAAGGGAAATGCCTTCCTTCAATGAGGCTTTTGCGAGCGCCTCGGAAGTACTGCCATAGAAAGAGCCGCCCAGGCCGCTCACGTATAGAAGTGCTGAAGATGATTTTGCCCGAGGCTCGTAGAGTGCACCGTATAGCACAAGCCCATCCGAGGCTGTGAAGCTGACTATGTCGGCAAGCATGATGGATATGAAATTCAAAACGCTAAAAAGCTTTTCATGAGATGCTATACGCGGGTTCGAAGCCCTGGCGGTGTGCGTGGACGCTTTGGAGGGGAAGAAGGTTGTAGTGACTGGAGGCGCTGGCTTTATAGGCTCCAATTTAGTCAAGGCGATATACAAGAACAACGAGGTGGACGTCGTGGACAGCATGAGGACGGGGAAGGAAAGCAACCTTCCGAGGGCAGCCGCGGGAAAGGGATTCAAGCTGTTTAGGGACGACGCACGCAACATTGGCCTGCATTGTAGCGACAGCGAGATAATTTTTCATATGGGATCATATTCCTCCTCAAAGATGTATGGCGAGAAACCTTCTCTTGTGGGAGAGACGCTCTCTGTGATGATGTCAGTCCTAGAATACGCAAGGAAGTATGATTCTGCAGTGATATTGGCATCATCCGCCTCTGTATACAACGGGATAGCTCCGCCGCACAGGGAGGATGCCACGCTCAGGGTAAGGAGCCTGAGCGGCGAAGCCAACATAGCATCTGAGAGGCTTGGAAAACTTTACTCTGATATGTATGGCATGGATATAGCTGCTATGAGGCTGTTCTCAGTATACGGGTTCGGCGAGACTTCCAAGGGTGAGTATGCAAACCCGGTAAGCCAGTTCATATGGGCTGTAAAGTCAAGGATGCACCCGATCGTGTACGGCGACGGCAGCCAGAGGCGGGACTTTGTATTTGTGAGCGATGTCGTCAATGCATTGATGAAGGCGGTTGGGCACAGGGGCTTTGACATATTCAACGTAGGGACAGGGCAGAATTACTCGCTGAACGAGCTGCTTGAGAAGATATACAAGCAGCACGGATCTGCTGCAAAGCCAAGGTATGAGGATATACCTGTGAAGAACTATTTGGTTGAGACGCTTGCAGACACGACAAAGGCAAGCGAGATCCTAGGATTCAGGGCGGAGGTATCGCTCGACCAAGGCATAAGCATGCTGCTTGGCAAATGAGATTGGATCAGGAGGAGAGTTTCCTCCTGAAGAAGTCAAGCACCATAGGCCAAGCTTCTCTTGCTGCACTTTCGTTGTAGTTGACAGGGTTCGTGTCGTTGAAGAAGGCGTGCGGTGCTCCAGGAAATATCTTCATCTGGAAGTCCTTTTCGTTCTCTTCCATCGCTTCGACAAGGTCCTTCAAGGTGGCATTTATGCGCCTGTCCTTTCCCCCGTAAAGGCCCATCACAGCTCCCTTGATCCCCTTCACGGCTTCGGAAGGCGGGCTTTCGCCGTAGAATATTATGGAAGCTTTTGTCCGGCCTGTGCAAGCCAGAAGCGCGGACATGCCGCCGCCGAAGCAGAACCCTACGCTCCCTATCTCGCCCTTCTTCACCTCGCTTAGAGTTCCGAGGTACTCCACTGCTTTCTCCAACTCCGCAGTGAGCTTGTCTCTCGGCAGGTTGAATATCTTGGGCATTAGCGTAGAAACCGCAGATCTCGTTGTCTCGTCTTTTATCTCGGCAAGCTTCTGCTTTGCATACTCCGTGTCCCTCTGCTTTTCTGGAGGTATGGACATGAAGAACTTCATCGTTGACTTTATGTTTTCAGGTGTCATCTCTGGAGGGACGGCGCCGCTTGAGAAAAGGTGGGGCGCTAGAGCCACATAGCCTTCACGTGCAAAGCGCTCCGCCACGTCTTTTATGTGGTTATCGAGCCCCCATATCTCATGTATCACTATTATTGCTGGTGCCTGTTTCGCATCCTTCGGTTCTGCGATGAAAGCTTCTATCTCTTTTCCATTGGCGCCCGGATATTTTATCATCTTAGAGTTTATTTCGTTCTGCATTGGAACACCTGTTGAATTTTGCATAGAAGCAATAAATCAATTTCCGTCACATGATTGGAAAGCGATAAATATCTGGCGCATTCAATTGGAAGTGCGATTTTGTGGCGACGAACTTTAAAACTGGCAATATTGAGAGGATAAACGCTGAAGAGAGCCACGCTGCGCAGGAGACAATGCTTTCAGACATGCGCGTGGCCGGGCTCGCAGTATGCATGGCACAGTCTGTCAACAAGTGCTCAAGTCCGTATATCGTGCGCGACAGGCCTGTCTCGGACATAGTCAGGGCTGCGCTCAGCACATATGTGAAGCATTTCGGCAGCCTTGGTAAGGCTGAATCCAGAGAGCTACTGGAAGCGGTGGACTACGATATGGTGAATCTCCGTGAAGCCGATGATTCAGATGAAGCAAAGGCAGGAGTGTTGAGGGAACTCATCCGTATTGATGAAGGAAGCCATATTGTATATGGCAGGTCGTCGCTCTCGCGCCGCGATTTCGAAATCTTGGTAAATATCGTTTCGTACATGAAATCGCTGCAGCTAAGCTTCGCAAATGGAATTGTTTCTGACAGATACCAGCAGGATAGCCCTGCGCTGGAAAGGATAGCAAAGGACGGAGACTCGGGTACCGGTATTGTAGATATGGCAGATCCGGAGGAAATCGCGGCGCTGAGCAGCTCCATAGCAAACGCAGCGAAGCAGCTTGGGTGGAGAGGGACTACGGAAGCTCTCTCGGCTGCTGCAAGGTTATACAACGAAGGAATGAGCAGATGGGATGGAGGATGCTTAGACTTCCTGAACAAAGCGCTCAAGTATGAGCTTGCGCCTCACAAAAAGACAGGGGAGGCGTATCATTCTGAACTCTACACAGTAGTAAAGGAATTCGGCAAGGAGGCTGATTTTGAAACAGGCTTATCTGAGGAGAAGCAGGAGGCTGCGGCTGGAATCCTGCGCGCCTTGGTGGGAGAGGCAACAGCCTATGATAAGGATTACGAATACACATTGAAGCTGGCGGCGGCAATTGGTGCGTACCGCACTGGCAATAGGATTGAGCTGGCAAGGAGAAAGGATTGGACAGGCTTCAGGGTGAGCTCGCAAGGCGAAACTTCTGAGGACCGCTTCATCTCGCGACTCTCGGCTGCAATGAAAAGGCTCGGCAACGAGTATCAACATGCAGAAGAAGCAGCGGTCGAAGGGCTGCGAATCATACTCTCTGATGAAAGATACAGGGAGAGCAAGGCCCTGCTCTCTCTTCTTGAAAAGCTTCGCATGAAGGTCGGATACGCTTGGTTTGCCAGGATAAATCATGACATTGAGGCTAAGGATGAAAATGCCGAGAGCATAGCAAAGACGCTCAACGCTGCCGGAAAACTCAAACTGGATGCCTTCTCGCTTATGGTGGACGGAGTTGCAGCAGCTTACGGGATAAAGGTGAAGGTGGATAACGTCAGCAGGGGCATGATAGTGCTCAACTTCTCATGAGCTAATTATTTTCTTACTATGCGGCGCACGCTGTTGCGTATTATGTGATTCAGCTCGGTCCTCATTGCCTTGAACGCTTCCTTGTCGATCGGCTCTGCACCGGCCTTTGGCAAGAGATGCTCTCTGGCCATTATTGACATGTAGCGGGTTGCCTTCGCGGGCTCCAGCCCATGGCTCTTGCAGTATTTCTCATAAGAGCCTATAGTCAGAAGGAGCATTTCAGGGTATTCATCGACGTATTGCTTCGCGATGTTGTTGAGCATAACCTGGCCGTTCATTATCCTTGAGGTATCTAGAGCCATCGCAGCCCTTATAATATGTGAAGCGCCTTTTGATGCCTCTTGCAGCTCCTCCTTCCGGAGCTTGCCAAAGCCCTGCTGGCTTCCTGTTTCGCGTAAAAGCCCCATGCGTGCGCCGATGCGCAGCGTCTGCGAGTTTTCAAACGACTTTTGCGCATGCTTCAGCTCGTTCAGATATTCCTCTCTGGTATACTTCTTGCCGGGCATAATATGACCTCATGATAGTAAATGGTATTCAGGATAACGACAGTCCAGATATTTATTGGTTGCTGGCTCGAGCGTACAAAGAATCCAGTATGCTGCCTATCTCGGTCCAGCTGCGCGCAGGGATTATGTTCTGGTCAGGATTGCTTTTCGCAAAGTCCAAGTTCCATGGGCGTTCGAGTAGTATTGCAAGCCTTCCCTCCGCGGCTACGCTGCGCGCCACAACCTCATAGTCGTCTATGTATGCTCTTATGCCGTGCGCATTCCCGGCGGATATCTTCTCCGCGGAATGGCCTACAAGGATTATGCCGTCGTAGGGTATGCCATTGTTGTCCAGCCATCTGGTGAAATCCTCTTTCCTTCCTGCAGTTGCAGTCACTATGTAGATTTCTGCGCTCTCGTGTATCCTGCACAGCACATCAGGTGCAGAACTGTCCACAGGCGGTATCTTCTCCCACGATTTCCATGCTTCGTGGAACAGCTCGATTGTGGCAGCACGCGGTATGCCAAAGCTCTTTTCAGCTCCGTACTGAGTCCAACCCTCAATCGTTGCTTCAGGGTTGTACCTCTTGCGTATCTCCTCTACCACTACGCCGGAAGTGTCTGCAAGCGTGTTGTCCAAGTCGACTGCTATAGCACCGTTCGCTTTTCGTTGAGATGCATCCATTGAAACACATACGCTTTCACGGATAACTGATAAATTGGTTGCGGTCACTTGCCATTGCGCTTTGCCTCGAGCCTGCCCATTCTATTAAAAGATATATAGAGTGGGCTGCAGGAGAGCGTCAGCTCCGAGCTGAAGATTATCCGCCTATTTGTTAGGTGCATCTTGGAATTGATCCTCAAGAGCGCGGCAAACGTCCCCTGCACGTAAGGCGCAAGTTTGACAGCGGCATCGAACTTGGACTGTGGCGTGGAAGAGCTAAGCATTGTGAAATTGCCATCCCATATCCTGTATGCGTTGAGACGCTCGCCCAAATACTCAAGCTCGCCCCTGAGAGAAGCCACCATGCCCATCAGATAGTCCTCAAAGCATATGTCGTATGCGCTTCCACTTACACAGCTGAAAGCTTCCAGCATCAGCTTCCTGAATCGCCTGTCTATGATTACAGTATTTAGGTCTACATAATATTTGTTGACTAGCTGCGAGAAATCCTTGTAGTTGCGAGGCGCGAGAGGTAGTATATTACGTATGGGCTTGCCATCCTTGTCCACTGCCTGGTAGGAGGTAAAGCTAAAGCTTGCTCCTGTCTTTTCCATGAATCCCGTCTGGCGCGACAGCTTGTTTTGGTAGTAAAAGTTATCCGAGTCCAGCGCCGCAACATACCTGCCTTTCGCCGCGACAAGGCCATCCTGGTAAGCCCTAAATGGGCCTTTGTGGCCTCTTATTAGCACTCTTACTGTGCATCCCTTGCGCAGCATCTTTTTCATTCCTGGAAGCATAGCCTTGAGCGAATCGTCGCTGGTCTCACGGGAATAGACTGCTATTAGCTCTATTGGGCCTTCGTAATCCTGATTCACAATGGAGGCGAGCGCCTCGGCCACGTGCTTAGAGGAGTTGTAGATCCGCATTATCACGCTCACGCCAGGTTCGGCCTTTGAGCCTGCAACAATGTCGGAGTCGTTCACAGAAGCGAGCGCCTTAACAATTGCTGCGGCGAGATCATCGGCTGAACGCACAACAACACGGCCCATTCAAACGGGTAAAGATTCTTAAGAAAGATTTTTAGGCGTTGCCCGTGCTGGTAGAATGTAATAAATTACTTCGCTTCTAAGTAAGGTAGGGCATTTGCCGACCTCCCATAGCAATATGCAATGGGTGTAAAAATGTCGGAGAAAAATTGTGCCTGGAAAGAGATAACGTCTCCAGAGGGAGGCGATGCGTCCGAGTTCTTCCTTGACGAAAAGCATTTCAGGGTAGTCGTGACGCTCAAGGATAAGAACGGCTTCGGTGAGCGGGTGCGCCTTTGCAGGGTGTCTGACGGGGAGACCAATGACAGGAAGTTCGCAGTGCTGTCCTCGTTCATACGCGTCGACTCTGGAACAGCCACCAAGACTCACGCAGTGCTGCGCGGCATTATCGCGGACGAGGCGGAGGCCATGGCTGCGTTCTGCAGCGCCTACGACGGCTGACCTGCCTTCAGCCTCCTTGCCCAATCTGCGAGGGACTTTAGCATGTCTATTATAAGGTCGCGCGTTGGCTCATCGACCACAAGCCCGTTCTCAATCTTCTCTGATGCGCCAGCTATGTACAGCTGCGGCCTCTCAAGAGGATGAGCATTTAGGAAGGAGAATATCTGCCTGAGATGCGCCTGCGCAGCAAACGTGCCTATGAGCTGGCCGCCTGTCGCCCCTATGGTGGCGACTGGCTTGTCGTCGAAGGAATTCTGGCCGTACGGCCTCGACGCCCAGTCTATCGCGTTCTTGAGCACTCCAGGTATTGACCTGTTGTACTCTGGAGTAGCTATCAGTATGGCATCGGCTTCCTTTATCCTGCCCTTAAATGCCACGACTGATGGCGGCATATTGCGCTCCTCGTCCTGATCGTAAAGAGGTATGCCCTTCAGGTCGATGACTTCTACCTCAATGCCGTCAGGCGCATACTGCTTCGCCGTGTTTACCAAAGCCTTGTTAAACGAATCCTTCCTGAGGCTGCCTGCAAATGCAAGCACCTTGATTTTCCCATTGTTGTCCATCATAATCATAATGGTTCTAATCTCAAAGCTTTTTTATGCTGCCTGATTTATTTTGACCCGCAGTAAAAATGCTGGCAAATTTGCGCGGCAACCAATAAATATCTGGACTGCCCGAATAGGAGTGCCTGGCTTGATTATATGGAAACTAAGGAGTACGCAAGGGGTGGAAGGCTGCACAGCAGGGAGGAGGCAGCCATCCTCGGCATATTCGATGGAATACACCAGCTTACAGCAGAGGAGGCTGCTGAAAGGTGCAGCAATGGCTTTGGCATTCGGATTGATACTGCTTCAGCCAAGAATATACTGGACAGGCTGGCGGAGGACGGGCTCGTGGACAATACGCTAAATTACGGGAGCACGTTTGCGCAGAAACCGGGATACAAGATTCGCTGGGAGGGAATGCGTGAAGCCGCACGCCTGAACCCTGCTGAGAAGGCGATAGGGATGGTTGACAGCCTGTGCTATCCCCTCTCGTCTGATCTCAAGGCATTCGCCATCCTCACAATGGAGCCTGGAAGAAAATATTACACAGCAGAGCTGGACGCCCTCATTACGGAGAAGCTTGGAGGAAAGGTAGCAGTACCGCCAAGAGCTCTTACAAATTATTTCTGCAGGTGGAAAGACCCATTGACACCAGTGAAAGCCATGCAAGAGCACAGCATAAGGGGAAACGTCAACTGGGTATCTGTGCAGAAAGAGTCGTGGGCTTCTTACACCTATGATCCTATAATAATTGGCGCAATGCAAATTGCGGTGCAACTCTCGCACGAATTCGGAAGGACAGTGACGCTTGCCGAGATTTTCGGCCCCTCATCGAGTCCGGGCGGGCACTCGAAAGGCGCATCCATTTATGCAATAATAAACACGCTGGCCAATTCTGAGAGGGATTACACTTTCAAGGGCCTGGAGAACGAGATAATCAGGAGGTTTGGGATAGACGTCAGGCACGAAATACGCACGCTTTCCAAAATGGGCGCAATAGACTACAGATCCACGTATCCGAGAGCCGAAAACAGCTCTTCCATGAGGGCAAGCTATATTAGGAGGGTTCCAATAGATGTTGAAAAGGCGATGGACAGGGTCGTAGAAATAAAGCCTTATCTCAGCAAGGGCATGCGTGTAGTGAAATTGACAGTGGAAATTGCAGCAGAATCGAATGGGAGGTTGGAGCCGAAGGATGTGGCTGCGCGTTCAGGCTGCAACTTGGCATCTGTCGGCAAGGTCATGTCGGCAATGGCAAAGGCGGGGTTGCTTGCTAAATGGGAGGACGGAAGCAATGAGAACAGCGTAGTGAGGGCGAACAGGCTTACACACTATTTATGGAGAGGGATATTCAGCCACATAGGGGAGATGGCATGGTTCATGCATATGTACGGCACAGAGATGCACACACGGGCAGCGGGATCCGCCGCATGGACAGGGCGGCAGGGCGCATTCTCGCTAGACGGCGAGCTGACAGGCCATGCGATAGAGATGGTTAGCACCTATATCCTCAACAAGAAGGAGGAGATGGGAATTGCGCGCAAGGATTGATTGGGCTATTTGCTTCCGATGTAAGCGTTGTCGTATTCGTTGAATGCTTCTGCAGTGATGCTTCCCAGCCCGGAAGACGCCATAAGCCTCCTTATTTCTTTGGCCTCGTTTACCCCATCGACAACAATCAAGCGGCCTCGCTTCTTAAGCACCCTTGACGCCTCAGTTATCATCTGGGCGCGGGACGCGGGGCTAACTTCATGCAGCACAAGCGCAATTATCACTGCATCGAATGATGCTGCCTTGAACGGGAGCTTCTCTATCTGGCACACTGCGTAGTTTATACCTAGATGTTTCTTCCTCTCCTTGTATAGCGCTTCTTTTATGCTGCTGCCATCCTTGTCTATTCCAACAGCCGCTATGGCTGGGTACACGGACTTTATTGCCCGCAGAAACGCGCCGTTGCCGCACCCTGCGTCGAGCACCTTCAGGTTGCTTATATAAGGCATCTTTTCCTTGGCGAAGTTGCGCACCGATTTGAGATAAGCTATCCTCTCCTTTCTAATGTCCCTTATGTGATCACCGCTATTCACTTGCATTGTGATACAATAAAAACCTTGCAGTATATCATGCGTTTATCTGTGTAAAAAAGAACTGCTGGAAGGGGCGCAGTCATGCAAGGCCCTTCCTCACAGTAGGAATGCTTATCTTGCCCCTACCATATCCCAAATACACGTTCTTCAGCAAGCGTGGACTGCGATAATGGGGAGCTGGAGCTTTTGGTAGATAGCAAAGAAATCGAGCGCAGAATGAAGGAGTGGAAGCAGGCGGAGCCAAAGCACAGGAGTGGGCTCCTGGCGCAGTACGCAAAGCTTGTGACAAGCGCACCTGAAGGCGCCATTCTGATGCCGTGAACAAGGCATGTCGAATGTATTATAAACCTGAGTTGCCTGATTAGAACAAACGGTTTGGGAGAAGTGTGCATTTTTGATAGGGTTTGGTGCTGGGATGAAAGGCAGGCGTTATGCTGGTATACCTTTGAATTACAGGCTAGATTTCTCGTTCGGCTGGGACCCTGAAGATTTTTCCGGTAGGGCAAGGATAACAATAGACATCAGCAAGCCTATGGACGTCATAGAATTTGACGCCGACATGATTGAGGTAACTGACATATCGGCTAAATGCAACGGCAGAAAAATGCGCGTAACGGGATTGAGCTATCCAGAAAGTGACAGGCTCGCTGTGAAGCTTTCCAATAAAGCGCATGGAAGATGCGAATTCGACATAGTTTATACCGGGAAGGTACGCAGCGACATGAACGGGTTGTTCAAGCAGAGGTATGTTGAGGGGGGCATGGGGAGCTATATTATAGCCACACAGCTTGAAAGCGTATTCGCCAGGTCTGTGTTTCCATGCTTCGACGACCCGGCGCTTAAGGCGACATTTGAGGTCTCTATCACTGCGCCAAAATCGATGGTTGCGCTCTCAAACATGCCATCAAAGAGCTCGAAAGCCTTCGGCGACATGCGGAGAACTGAATTTATGAGGAGCCCGAGGATGTCCACCTACCTCTTGTTCGTTGGCATGGGCAACTTTGGATCAAAGGTTTCAGCTCTTGGAAAGGTCAAGGTCAGAGGATTTGCAAGACGGGAGAAAGCTTACATGATAGGCAATTCGATAAAAGTTGCGGCTGACATACTGCGCTTCTTCAACAATTACCTTGGAATCCAGTACCCTCTGCCTAAGGTAGACTTCATAGCAGTGCCAGGATTCAACGCCGCGATGGAGAACTGGGGAGCCATTGTGAGCGGCGAGAGGGACGTGCTCTACGACGAGAAAAAGGCTTCAATATTCCAGTTACAGAATATATCGGACACGCTTGCCCATGAGCTGGCGCATCAGTGGTTCGGCAACCTTGTGACCACGTCGTCCTGGGACGACCTATGGCTCAATGAAAGCTTCGCTGATCTGATGAGCCACAAGGCTCTCGATTCGCTTTTCCCCGAATGGAACATAAGGACGCAGTATGCGATAGAGCTGTTCAATGGCGGCGCACACGCCGACTCGCTAAAGAACACCCATCCAATCAGCGCAGGCAAGACGGGCTTGAAGCCGGAGGACATGTTCGACACGATTAGTTACAACAAGGGATACCTGGTGCTCAGGATGATTGAGCATTATATGGGGAGCGACGCATTCCTTAGGGGGCTCAGGAACTACCTGCACAGGAATGCATACAGCAATGCGACTCCGGACGATCTCATAGCCGCACTGGCTGCGGAGGCGGGTAAGGGAGGCAAGGAATTGAAGGCAATTGCCAAATCGTGGCTTACCACAGGAGGAATGCCGCGCATAACTTCCAAGCTTTCTGGCGGGATAGCGTACCTCTCGAAAAGCAGATTCGCAATATCGGGCAAAAGATCAGCCCAAAACCTGGAATGGATCGTGCCTGTAAGCTACATAGATTCTGAGGGAATAGAAGGGATACACATCCTTAAGAAAAAAACAGATTTCAGGATCTCTGGAAGATGGGCGATATTCAACCACATGCACTCAGGATTTTATAGGGTGGAATACGACAGTGCACAGCTCGAGAACATAGGGATGGAGATTAGCAGGGGAGGGCTGGAAGCGCTCGATGCATTCAGTGTTGAGAATGACTTCTACGCTCTGGCAAAAGCAGGATACGCCGACATCGTGGATTACGTAAACTTCGTCCTGAAATATTGCATGGATGCAGACCCGTATACGTCAAGAGACATTGCCGTGAACTTCATAGACATGTGTGCGGTTGCAGGAGAAGCCCTTCCGAAGCAGGCAGCCTCCGCTGCGGCAAGATTCGCAAAAGGCGCATTGGAAGCGCAAAAGTCCAAGCCGCCAAGCACCCCAGGAAAAATGCTGAAAAGCTCTGCACTGGAACTTCTTGGTTCGCTAGGCGACACTGAAGCGCTGGAATGGGCTGACAGAATGGCGAGGCTGGCGATTAAGGGCAAAAGCATAATGCCGGACCTCAGGGCTACTGCCTATTCGATAGCTGCAAGAAACGGCATTCTTGGATTCAATGACCTGAAAAGGCTGTACGAATTGGCGGACACAGCCGCGGAGCGCGCAGAGGTGGTCTACGCCATGGGGCTTATCCACGACAGGGCGGAATTGCGCAGGGCGCTTGACCACTTGGCAGAAAAAGGGCTGTTTTATGATGAACAGCTTGCAGCCAAAGCAGCATTCTCATCCGTAAGGAACACACGTGCTGCGCTGGAATGGCTGATAGCCAACTGGGACAGGCTCTTTAAAAAGTTCGCAGTTGACTCGGCAGCTTTGCAGTTCACCATAGGCTACATAAGGTATATATCCTCAAAGAGTGACCTCGACAGGTTCATTGGGTTCTTCGGCGAAAAGGCCAAAGAGAACAAAAGCAACAAGTTCGCCATAGAGAACGTGGTAGACCTGGCGCTCTCCAATATCAAGTTCCTTTCGCGCATGCAGGAAGGATTCAAATGAAGCCAAGCCATAGCAGCAGTATGCCTATGAATTCGGAGTAGTAGAGGAATGCTGGGAACTCCGCTATGTAGAGCGTTCCTGCTACGCTCACTACAACAACGCCTGCGATTATTGAGAGCATCTTGCTGCTTTTTCTCTTAATGTAGCTCCGCACTGCAAGCGCTATCAGTATCACAGCAGCAGGAAAGGTTGCAGCTGACGAGGATACCACTACAGAAAGAGGGAGCACACCGAATACCACGTGGTTTACAATCACATCTCCAAGGCGCGAGCTTATCAGCGAGTACAGCACTGCGACTCCGGCGAGCGCAGAATAGACCGCATAAGCATACTCTGCCTTCCTGCTTTTCGTCATCGACACAGATCCCATTGCAAGGAATTCGACGAGAAGCGCGACTGACAGAAAATACGCGACAGCCATAGCGGTATCGTACACCCCCATAGCGAATAACGCCTCGAGAAGAACGCCGAACGCAAACAGCCAGAGGCCTACGCCCCAGAACGCATACTGTGGCTGCCTTGACGAAGCGTATCTTCGCGTTATCAGCAAGGCCAGAGCTGCAGTGAGTATGAGTATCAGCACAGCTGAGCCCGCCACGAAATAGCTTCCCGCAAAGATTCCTGGCATATTACAGATTGCGGCGTACTGCGATAAAAGCCTTTCCTGAAAGGGTGTGTAAAGCATAAATATCAGGACGAAGCATTTCAAGCCATGGCAGCCAGCAAGAAAAACCAAAGCGCACACAAGGAGGAAATGACATTCGATGAGGCAAGGCTTTTCCTTCAGCTTAAATGGTACGTGGAGAGCACCATTGAAAAGGATATTGACATACCGATGTTCTCATCGATGGTTGGGAGGGAGCTGGACAGCATAAGCGAAGGAAGGCGCAGCAGCATAAGCAGACTCCACATGGATTACCTGCTGATGAGGCATGCTGAGCTAGGGCAGGAAGTTCCAAGAAACCATGCGGATGCATTCCGCAAGGATGCCAACAACGGTCATGCCGCGTCACTCGCTTCGCTGAAAAAGAAAATAGAGATGAGCAGGATAGTGGACGGCGCAAGCGAATTGTCGTGGAGAGAGGCTGGGGCAGTAATCCTGCACATCATCGACAGCGTCAGATGGGAAGACACGAAAAAGATGCTGTCCACGCTTATGAGGAGCGATCCAGCGCCCGACGAATCTGATGGATATCTTTATTGACGGGCTTAGAAAAAGGGGAACCTGGCGCACCAGAAGGTGCGTCACTTCTTTTCCAGGCCGGCCCTGTTTATTGCCTTCTGCAGCCTCTTCTCTGCGTCCTCCCAGTTGATGAGTTTCCACCATGCGTCGACGTAGTCTGCCCTCTTGTTCTTGTACTGGAGGTAGTACGCATGCTCGAACTCGTCCAGTATGAGCACTATGGGAAGCTCGGCTATCTGGTTCATGAAATGGTTCTCATATGTCATTATGTGAAGGTTGCCGTTCTCCACATCATAGTTGAGCGTCGTCCATCCTGTCCCGGGAAGCGAGTTGGCTGTCTCAAAGAGGACTCTCTTGAAGTTGTCGAGGCTCTTGTACTGCTTGTTTATCATGTCCGCTATCTGCCCTCCAGGCGCGCCGCGCTTGTTCTCCTCTCCCATGTTGTTCCAGTAAAGGGAGTGGAGCTTGTGGCCGTTGAGGTTGAATGTCAGGCCGCGCACTATGCCCTGTATGTCGTAGCTCCCTGCGCTCTGGTCTATCACTGTCTCAAGCCTGTCTACCAGCTTGTTTGTCGTCGTTACATATCCCTTGTGATGGCCATTGTAGTGCACATCCATTATGTCCTTGCTTATGTAAGGCTCCAGCGCGTCCAGCTTGTACGGCAGCGGCGGAAGCTCGTATTTCTTAAAAAGTCCCTTCTTTACGTTTTGTTCTTCCATGCTCTCACCTGACCCCAACTCGCACCTGACATATAAAAATTTAACTAGAAAACAGTGGCATCAAAGTCAAAAACGTGCAGCACTGTGTATGCTGCCGCCCCACACTATAGGATATATAAATTCAGGAAGCATTCCAGTAAACATGAAATCACTTAGGGCTTTGGCATTTACTTCGTATGCTCATTTCACAAACGACGGATTTTACCTGCTTTTCCCGCTGCTTATAACATATTATTCGAAGCTGCCCCACGTCAACATATCATTCCTCGGCTTCATCGCGGTAATATACGCGGTGCTATCCGGGCTGCTCTCCCCGAAGATAGGCGCGATTGCGGACAGGCACGACAACGATGCGGCGATGATAGGCATAGGGCTTTCGGTATACGCTCTTGCGATTGTTGTGCTGCTGCTGCCCTTCATCTTCGCAGGGTATTTCTACATGCTGGTAATACTGGGAGCGGTAATACTTGGGGTGGCACAGTCTTTCTACCACCCAATAGGGGCTACGATACTCTCCTACTCGTTTGGCAGGAAAGCACCTACGGAAATGGGCATAAACGGATCCGCTGGAAGCTTGGGCAGGTCTGTTGTGTCTGGGCTTTTTGTCCTCGCAGTCGCGGTGTTCGGGATAGCGACTGGAATGTTCGCGCTGGCAACTTTTGCGCTTGTATCTGCGCTCGTAGTCTACGCCGGGCTATCCTATTTCAGGAGGGGAAAGCAGAGCAGGAAAAAGCCTGAGAGGCGCACTCCTAGAAGAAAGAGGGAAATGGGGAAGTACAGGAGTTTCATAACGCTGCTGATGGCCATAGTCTTCATGCGCGCCATGTTTCTCGCGGGGACCGTAACTTTCATACCGAAATACCTGGATATAGTGCTCAATTCGAGCGTTCTGATGGGCGCGGTTGTCTCGTTCAGCTTCTTCTTCGCGGTGCTTGGCCAGCTGGCGTTCGGGTATATAACGTCAAGGATGGGAGGCAAGTTCAGCATACTGCTGACATCGGTGTTCCCCGGAATAGCCTTCATGCTGTTCCTTCTTTCAGGAAGCAACGTTTACATGCTCGCCGCAACTTACTCAATATTCACGTTCTTCGCTTTCACAGGATTCCCAGTGCTGCTCGGCTATGTTAATCAGGTAGTGCCAAAATCGATATCAACAACCGCAGGAGGGGATGTCTGGGGGCTGGGCCAGTACGTCGGAAACGGAGCAGGGATAACGGTGATATCAGCGCTTATCCTGGCAATAAGCGTATACTCCGCTCTTTGGATCATGCTTGTGTTCCTGGTGCCTTCTATAGCGTTGATAGCGTTCCTTCCCGAGCGCGGAAAGATTGACATCCATGTGCATGCTCTCAGAAAGGAATAAATATCTTAGTTGCAGTTTTATTAGCGCGACCCCTCACTTTCATGCTGAATGAAGTGAGAAAATGAAAGAAAGAATGGAATCTCCAGGACCCGTTGGGGGCTGGACGGAAGTCATAAACTTCCTAGAAAGAAAAACAGGAGACGTGGGCGACATAAACAAATACAGAAAGTTGCTCAGGGAGTAAGCCAACGGCTGAAACCTTCTGCCTCAGGCAGGCGTTTTATGTTTCATTGATTGGCTTAATTGCTGCTCTTTATCTTGCGCACGGATTGGTTTACTGCATCGCGCAGTATTCCTGATAGAAGTGCGTCGCTGTTGCCTTTGCTGCTTGGAGCCCCGTTCTTCTGGATTCCCGCATCTTCATCGCGCAAGAGCGTCTCGTACATAGAGTTCACTTGCGACGGGACTTCTTTGGAGACCTTCTTGTACTCCTGAAGGAATAGCAGGCTCTCGTATGGGCATCTGAACCTGTATATGTCGAAAACGTCATCGAACGCTTTCATGCTATCCGAATCCATGGTGAATGAGGATACCTTGCAGAGGCTCAGCATCCCTTCGCAGAACACAGATACCTGCTGCCTATACAGACCCTCGTCTGTGCTCTCGCGCACCTGTATATCGGGATATGCAGCAGGAAACCTCGTCCCGTCATCGTCCATCATTATTGGCATCTTGCTTTTCCTAATCTCCTGAAGCTTGAGCACTTCCAACACGGAAGCCTCTGCCGCCCTTATCAGGTTTTTATATGTATCAACAAAGCTTTCAGTCAAATAAGCACCTTGATTGATTTGGATTTTTTAGATATTTATGAATTATCTTCCGCAACTTGCTTTTGGCAATTTGAACAAGATTTACCTGCGGAAGATCAGTTCCTTGTTTCTCTTCTCCAGGATAGACAGTGCATCGTTAAAACCGGCGTCCATTATCTGCAGGGCATTGCGAATGGATTTTGCGCCCTTGGATAACTCCAGAGCATTCTCTAGCGCGGCTTCAAACTTGCTTATTGGAGCACTGTAATCTGACTCTGCCAGCACCGGGGCCATGTACTCCAAGTTGAGAAGGTTTTCCTGCGCATACCCCTCTATCTTTTTCTTGCAGATGATCTTCCATGCTTCCGGCGCAGAGCTAAAGCTGTCAAAGATTCCGACGGACTGGTCAACGAATCCCTTAATGCTGTTCCTGAGCGCAGTCCTTATAGCTGCAACAGACTCTATGTTTTCCGAGGATCTCAGCGCTTTCTTGGACTCCATGCTATCGTACTTTAGGCGTCATCCAAGATATTTATGCTTTTTTAGATGGACAGTTGGGGAATTGCATCCCCGCCATATCAGCTGCGCAGGTCATTCTTCGTATATGTCTCCGATTTTATTGAAATCCGTTACACTTTCTATCGAGACGCCTTCTCCGAAAAACAGCTGAAGGGATGCGAGAAGAGACTCGTGAAGCTCTTCCGAAAGATCGGTGGCGTTCCGTATCTCATTCAAGTTAACGTCTGATTCATCAACAGACAGTATGGCGAGGATACTGCCGGAAGTTCCGGGCTTCAAGAGCGAAAGTTCCCCCACTATCCTGCAGCTCTCCTCTGAGCCCAGGGCCGCCCTGCTGCTCATCACTATAAACGGCTTGGCCCTTCTTTCCCCGTCAACCAAGCCGAGCCAGAAGAGGCGCCCGGCTTCCTGATTCTGCAGGGGTGCGATTATCTTGGCGTCTACGCTATCCGGTACCATTCACGCACCCCTGTTGGCCCTCTTGTGGGCAGCTATCCCTATTACCAGTAGCACTATAATCAGTATCACAAGAACTGCGACAAGCTCCTCAATGGACACTCCAGACACATACGTAGTATTTATAGCCGGAGGGCTCTGGACAGTAGTTGATGAGGAGAATATTGTTGTGGTGGCTGTGCTCGTAACAGTTGATGTTGAAGTGCTCGGCACGGTAGATGTAGTCACGGAGGATGTTGGAGCAGGCGGCGTGTAGGAGCCACTTGGAAGTATGTACTCATTGTAGCTCTCTGTGCCTGTGGTCACGAGCGCGCCATTTGGGGATGGAACGACAGTTAGGTCGGAAGCACCCTCAGCAGTATCGCTCCCGAATGTTAGGTAGGAGGGAAATTCAAGGATGCTGCCACCCGACATGTAATACAGCGATATTGATGACAGCATCCTGCTGAAATAAGATATTTCGCCATTCGAACTGCCCCCAAATACAAGCTCGAAATCGTATGGGTTGCCGTTCCCCGCCTCGTAGTACGGGGTGGACAGCAGGTACGCAGAGCTTGACGGCACGTTTATTGTTACGTTGTCGTAATATGCCACAGCGCCTCCTTTGATGTAGCCGAAGTGCACCACAGGCGTTCCGGCATTCTGCGTTATTGATGTGACTAGCGTGACATTTATTGGAAGCGAATACCCCTTTGAATATGTCTGATAGGCGTATATCTTCTGCTTGACTCCGGAAGGCGTGGGGAAGTCAAGCATTGAGCCGCTTCCGGAAACGGACGACCTCGACACGCTGGCACCTTCTGAAGAGGCGTTCCAGACATTGTCATTATACGAATATTGCATCGAGCTCGTGTTAAGAGAAAGAACGTTCTGCACCCAGTATGTGTGGTTGCCGTAAGGCGATATTATTCTGAGCATTGCGTTGAGCTGGAGGCTGGCGCCATACTGCGACGAGTTTACCGGGGGCGTTGCGTTGAAGGCGCTTATGCTGCTTATCGTAGCTTTGCCGAGGAGCTCATTGGTCTTGACAGGCACGGGAAATATCTCTGCAGAGCCGAACTTGAGACCGTAGTATACCAGCCCTACCGAAAGGCCGCGCTGGGTAAAATTTATCGGATTCACTAGGGCGGGAGAGGAGCTGCTGAAGACGTATATCTTCGAGCTTCCGCTCGGAATTATCGTGGCGTTGTACACACCCCTATTAGCGAAAGTGGACAGGCCGCCAGCATTCTGGTCTGTCTCTACATATTGGCCCTGCGAGAGTATATCTGAGGGTACGCTGCTGAGAAATGAGACGTTAACCATGCTGTAATTTGATAGGTGGATGCTGTAGTTGAAGCTCCTTGAAGCATAGTAGGTTTTGGGGTTATGGCCCTGCTGGACGTAGAAGGAGTAGCTTACCGGATTGCTGTTTGCGTACAATATCACATAGTAGTCTCCCTTAGAAAGGTTAAACAGGTCCATTCCGGAAGAGGAAACAGTGGAGTTGTACAGCGTTGTGTATGTGTTTCCATTGCCGTATGCTGCAAACTCACTGGCAGGTATTATTGTAAGCACTGAAGAGTTGCTCACATTGTAGTATACTCCCAGGCTGAAACTCGATGAGGAATTGATTGAGTAGTATGTGTAGTACGATTGCGGTATGTATCCTGCCACTGCTATTCCGGAGGAAGCGATGATTGCTAGGGCCGAAATCGCCAGGGCAAATCCCAATCTGTATGCCATGCCATATTTTCTCTGCAATGGTTTTAATTGGTTTGCCAAAATAGGCTTACGCCATGAGCCCGGCCATGACCTTTTTGACGAACTCTGCCTCTGGCGCGGCGCCTACGAAGCTAGCTTTGCCGTTCACCACTATGTGTGGCACCGACGATACGGAGTACTTGTTGGAAAGCTCGGGAAACTCGGAGGACTCGACCATAGTAGCTGTCACGTTCGGGCTTTCTATCGCCATCTGGTGCGCCAGCCTTACGGCAGAAGGGCAGTAGGGGCACATTGGAGTAACGAACACCTTTATGTCTATGCGCTCCTTGTTGCGCTTGAGCATCTCCTTAGTCGCGGCAGAGAGTGCGGTGCTGCCGTTCGACGCATCTATTATGTCGCCGAGAAGGCTTGAGAATTCATATCCGGATGGTATGCCGTAATAGTAAAGGTTGTATATTCTCTTGCCGCCTATGACAAGCGCAGGAACCTCATTTATCCCGAGGAATCTGGCCTCCTTTGAATTCGCTGATATGTCGTAGACAGTGAGTTTCAGCCTCGCATCTATCGCTGCCAGCTCCTCGAGCAACCCTTTCGTCTGGGCGCATGTCTGGCATGCGTGCTGCGAAATGAACAGCATCAGGTTGACCTCTCCAGAGAGCTTCTTTGAAAATTCTGCTTTCACCTTGCTTGCAGTCTCGTTGTCGATTATTGCCATGCGATCACATTAGAAATCCAGCATTACTATTGCCTCGGCTAAATGTTTATATCTTTGCGGGGCGCGCTGCTTATTCGGCTACTTTCTCTGCACAGCGGAACGCAGCGCAATAAACACGTAGCCTTTGTATCTTATGTATAGCACCAGTATAGAGGCTACTGTGACGGTCATGACCTCCAGCATTATGAGGTAGTCGCCAAGAATCAGGAAATTGCCCGAGTACGCCACCCTCCTGGTGTAGAACAGGGTCGCAAACGCAACTATGAAGTCAAGTGCAACGGATGCATAGGCTACCCTCCGTATAAGGTCCTCAATGCGCTTCATCATCATTCTTTCCTTGTACCTGTAGCGCATCATGGTCAGACCAGTTTAAAAATTGGAGATACTGCTTAAAAGCTTTTCCCGCAAAATTTTTTGCGGAACTGCGCAAAACTTGTCGCATGCTCCCTTGCTGCGGTAGGTTTAAAGACTTATCGGATAAATTAATCAGGAGCCTGAGTACATGCCAAAAGCTCGCCTTTATCTGAAGGACGGAAGCGAATTTGTTGGTGATGTTTTCGGCGCACTCTCTGATGCTGTAGGAGAGCTTGTTTTTACCACTGCAATGAACGGATACGTCGAAAGTTTCACCGACCCGTCATACAAAGGGCAGATTCTTGTCATGACGCACCCTATGATCGGCAACTACGGCGTGCCGAAGCCCTCTTACGTAAAGGGCATACTGCGCAATTTTGAAAGCGAGCACCCTACGATAGAGGGGCTTGTGGTGAGCAGCCTGACTGAGGATTACAAATGGAACTCGGCAGAGAGCCTGGATGCTTGGCTGGAGAGGCATGGTGTCATAGGCATACAGGGCGTAGACACGCGGGAACTAACTCTCAGGATAAGGGAGCACGGCTCAATGAATGCAGTCATATCAGCGAAAAAGCTCGGCAAAAGAACGCTGGATAAACTGTTTTCATGGGAATATGAATCCGAGGACATGGTTTTGAAAGCGAGCACAAACAGGATCATAGACTATGGAGGTAGGGGCAAGAGGCTGGTGGTGTTCGATTACGGGCTCAAGCATGGCATCCTAGAGAATTTGTACTCTAGGGGATTCCATCTGATAAGAGTACCTGCAGGAACAAAGGCTGAAGCCGCGCTGTCATACAAGCCGGACGGGATTGTGCTCACGAATGGCCCGGGAAATCCGGCGCTCCTCAGAGACAATGTCAAGGAGGTGGCGGCCCTCCTCGAATACGGCGTGCCTACGCTCGGGATATGCCTGGGCCACCAGCTCGTTTCTATGGCGCTGGGAATGAAGGTGCAGAAGATGAAATTTGGCCACAGGGCGATAAACAAGCCGGTCATAGACCTGAAGCTGAAGAAGGCGTACATAACGACGCACAACCACGGCTATGCAGTTTACAAGGATAATTCAGAGCGCGGCGTCAAGGTGCGCTTCATGAGCCCTGACGACGGCATCATTGAGGGGCTCGAGGGGACCAACGGCAAACTTTTAACGACACAATTCCACCCCGAAGCGAGGCCCGGCACGAACGACGCCCTGTTCATTTTTGACGAATTCGCGAGGATGGTTTAGCATGAGAAGGCGCTACAGAAAGATTCTGGTTGTAGGGAGCGGCCCCATAAAGATAGGCGAGGCTGCCGAGTTTGACTATAGCGGCAGCCAGGCTCTGAAGGCGCTAAGGGAGGAGGGCATAAAGAGCGTAGTAATGAACCCCAACGTCGCTACTGTTCAGACGACACACATGATGGCGGACAGGGTGTACCTCCTGCCGCTTAGGAAGGAGTTCGCAGAAAGGATCATACTCAGGGAGAAGCCGGACGGGATAATGTTTGGTTTCGGCGGGCAGAGCGCCCTGAATCTCGGGTATGACATGTACAAGTCAGGCTTTCTGGAGAAGCACGGTGTTGAGATACTTGGCACGCATATGGAGGGCATCAATGACGCGCTGTCGAGAAGCGCCTTTCACAGCCTGATGAATAGGTACGGGATACCGGTGCCACCGAGCGGCAGCGCGAAGAACAGGGCGGATGCGCTGCGCAAGGCCAGGGAAATAGGGTACCCGGTGATGATGAGAGTGAGCTTCAACCTTGGAGGAAGGGGATCTTTTGTCGCAACGAGCGAAGACAAGCTTGCGCCCGAGCTCGACAGGGCGTTTGCGCAGAGCAAGGTCAGCGAGGTGCTGATAGAGAAGTACCTTGAGGGGTGGAAGGAGCTTGAATATGAGATTGTGAGGGACGCTGACGGCAATTCGGCTGCAATAGCGTGCCTCGAAAACCTTGACCCGATGGGCGTTCATACTGGCGAATCCACAGTTGTTGCGCCGCAGCAGACTCTTGACAACCAGGAGTACCAGGAGATGCGCAGTGTTGCAATAAGAGTTGCTGAGTCGATAGGCCTGGTCGGTGAATGCAACGTCCAGTTTGCGCTAGACCCGAAAAGCAGGCAATACTATGTAATTGAAACAAACCCAAGGATGTCGAGGTCAAGCGCGCTGGCCAGCAAGGTCACTGGCTACCCAATAGCTTACGTGAGCGCAAAGATAGCCCTCGGATACAGGATTTACGAGATAAGGAACAGCGTCTCCAAGGCGACTAACGCCTTCTTCGAGCCCAGCCTGGATTACATAACGGTAAAGGTGCCAAGATGGGATCTCGGCAAGTTCAAAATGGTCGATTCAGGCCTGTCCTCCGAGATGAAGAGCATCGGTGAGGTGATGGCGATAGGGAGAAGCTTTATCGAAGCGCTGGACAAGGCAGTTGGAATGCTCGACATAGGCGAACAGGGCTTATGCAGCGGCAGGACTTGGAATTCGGGGATTGGCAAGGCAGAGGCGCTGAAAACGATAAGGGAGAGGAAGGCGTACTGGTTCATTTACGCAGCCAAGGCATTCAAGGAAGGCGCTTCGATTGAAGAGGTCTGGAAGGCATCAAAGGTGGACAGGTTTTTCCTAAAGCAAATCCTCGACAAGGTGAAAAGCGCAGGGTCGCGCAGCAGGAGAGAAAGCTTCGCCGTAAAACGCATAGACACGCTTGCGGGGGAGGCGCCCGCAGAGGCGAACTATCTGTACACGACCTCCGAAGCCAGGAAAAGCGACGTGGCGCCATCCAAGGGGAACAAGCTTCTCATACTAGGAGCGGGATGCTTCAGGATAGGCGTTTCTGTGGAGTTCGACTATTCGGCGGTTAATCTGGCTGCCTACGCCAAAAAGCATTTCAGCGAGGTGTCAATGCTCAACTACAACCCCGAGACAGTATCTACCGACTGGAATGTGGTGGACAAGCTTTATTTCGATTCGATAGAAGCGCACACGATCAAGAACATACTGAAAAAGAGCGGTGGCAATACGAAGGTGGCCATATTTACAGCTGGGCAGATAGGCAACAACATATCTTCTGGGCTTGCTGACGCTGGGGTGAAGGTATTCGGCCATGGATATTCCGCGATAAATGCATGCGAGGACAGGAACCGGTTCTCGGCGATGCTTGAACGGCTTGGCATAAGTCAGCCGGAATGGGCGTCCGCAACATCAAGAAAGGAGATCATGCGCTTTGCAGAGTCGGTTGGCTTCCCAATACTGGTAAGGCCTAGCTACGTCCTGAGCGGCTCCGCTATGAGCATAGCCAACAATGTAGAGGAACTCGAGAGGTGCGTACGGAACGCAGCCGAGGTATCTGAAAAGTATCCGATCATACTCTCAAGGTACATAGGAGATTCGATAGAGGCGGAGATGGATTGCGTCACCGACGGCAAGGGAGTATACGGCATAACGCTGCAGCACATAGAGGAAGCCGGAGTGCACAGCGGCGATTCGACGATATTCACGCCCAACGGCCTGGAGAAGAGCGCATACGCAGGAATAAAGAGCACTGCTCTGGCTCTTGCGAATGAGCTTGGCTCGAAGGGCCCGTTCAACATACAGTTCGTGGTAGAGAAGGGCATCCCGAAAGTGATAGAGCTCAACATGAGGTGCAGCAGGTCTATGCCATTCAGCTCCAAATCCGTCGGAAAGGACATAATGAAAGTCGCGATGGAAGCGATAGCTTCTGGGTTGGGAAAGAACGGGTTTTATGAGCCCGGCCATTCTTCCTACGCAATCAAATCGCCGCAGTTCTCATGGACGCAGCTCCGCGGGGCGTACCCTGTCCTTGGGCCTGAAATGCACAGCACGGGGGAGAGCGCAGCGCTAGGCAGGGATTTCGATGATGCTCTCCTGAAAAGCTGGCTCGGAGTGCAGCCCAACTACATAGCGCCAGAAGGCTCCGCCGCAATATTGTATTCCAAGAATCCAAGCGCTGCGATGGATAGCGCCGCGGAGAAGCTCTCAAAGTGGTTCGAAGTGAAGACTGTTCATGGAGGCGCCCTGGAATCGTTTGACAGCATAAGCCAGG
>JAMCZI010000025.1 GCA_023485545.1 Candidatus Martarchaeota archaeon | reverse complement strand
GAGTGAGTATAAGCCTGCCAAAGCCATTATTGTTTCGCGTGACTTCTGGGCGAGAATGCATTCAGGCAGTCAAAAATTAAATTTGTGCCGGGTTTCAAACGGCATTTAAAATACGCTTATGAAAATATAGATTGTCTTGCTTGAAAAGAAAATATCTTTATATATTTCCTTTCTAATAGATAAATGATAGGATGGACAAGGAAGAGGTATTAGACTACTTTAAGGAGTATGCTGACCTAAACCCGAAAGTGATAAGTAGGGATCTTGCAGTCCCAATAGATTCCGATTTCATAATATCGCTTATAGGCCCAAGGAGGGCCGGAAAGACCTATTACCTTTTTCAGATATCAAAAGAACTTGATAGCCCTGTTTACCTGAACTTTGAAGATTCAAGGCTGCGTAATATTACATACAAAGAAATTAGGGACGTTATTAGGGCATACACAGAGCTGCACGGGAAAGAGCCCAAAGCCCTTCTTCTTGACGAGGTGCAGGTAATAGAGGGATGGAGCATAATGGCAAGAGAGCTGCACGATCTAAAAAAATACAGGATATTCATAACCGGATCGTCCTCAAAAATGTTGTCTGCAGAGATAGCGACACAGCTAAGGGGGCGCACGCTTTCGTACCTTCTTCTTCCATTCAGTTTTAAGGAATTCTTGAGGATAAAGGGCATAGATGCAAAAAATGCTACGAAAGACAAAGAGGCAATGATAAAAAACGTACTGTCGGAATACATGGAATTTGGGGGCTTTCCGGAGGTTGTCCTTGGTACTGAAAAGCAAAAGATACTAAGGGAGTATTCGGACCTAATATTATTCAAGGATTTTATAGAAAGGCATGAAATAAGGAACATTTCGCTTGCCCGATATATACATGAAAGCATATTGCAGAATTTCTCTAAGGAGGTTTCTTCAAATGCAATATTCAATAAGGCAAAGGCCGCAGGAATAAGCGCATCCAATAATACGGTATACGATTACCTGGAAAAGCTTAACGATACCGTAATGTTCTTCTTTTTGGACAGGTATTCGAGAAAGGTTCATGAAAGGGCGTCTTGGCCAAAGAAGGTCTACCTTGCCGATACCGGGCTCTCCAAGGCAATGCGCTTTTCTGAAGACAAAAGCAAGCTTATGGAGAACATTGTGGCGCTTGAACTCATGAGGAAAAGGAATTGCGATCCAAATCTCGAAACCTATTATATTAAGAACGAAAATAGGGAAGTAGATTTTGCGATAAAGTCCGGCACGTCCATATCTGCGCTTATACAAGTGGCTGCAGAGCTAAACGATGAGAACTACAGCCGCGAAATAAAGCCTTTGGTATCTGCCTCGGAGCAGTTTGGCTGCCATGACCTGTCAATCATAACGTGGGACCAGGAGGGCGTTGAGGAATACGGGGATAAAAGGATAAAGGTCGTGCCATTGTGGAAGTGGCTCTTATCGGATTCAGGAATGTAATGATATTCATAGTTCCAATCATAATAGTGCTGTTCGTTTTGGCCAGAGGGAAGTAAAATTGGTAAGGCTCGATAAAGTGAGAGTCAATAAGTTATCCTGGCAGTAGGTGCGACTTTCGGAAGTAGCCTGCGTTCCTGAGCAGCCACTTTGAAAGTTTAACATCATTGAGTATTCTTGCTGCCTGATCCTTCTCGGTAACTGACTGGAGATAGTAGGCAAACTCGAAGTCAAAGGCGTTTGCTATTATAACCAAATTAGGCAGCGTCCTCATATCCTCCTTTGAGAGGCTTCTTATTGATGTGTAACCCTCCAAAAGGGAGCTTAGAAGTCTTTTGCTGTAAGACGAACCTGTTTTCATGTCGACGCAGCAGAAGTGGATTGCCCATGCGAGGTCCATCAGGAGCGCATCGCGGTAGCCTGACATGTTTGAAAAGTCTAGGAGGCCTCGTATGCTCCCACGACTCCATACGATGTTTGCAGGGCCTATGTCGCAGTGCACTGCATAAACCTTCAGGGTTTTGTAGTACGAGAGGTCCAGCACTTCTAGCGCTGGGATGAACCACCTGCACGCAGAGAGGAATGCGCCTGCACTGCTGTCCTTTCTCTTGTGCGCTTCTGCCTCATTCCTGCCGATGCGCTCAACTATCCTCTCTATTGTCTGGAAGCCCTTCCTCCCTTTTGAGACGAACCTTGATCTTTCTATGATGTCATGCAGCCTTGCGGCCATGACCCCTATTTCGTACGCGTCATCTTCGTCGACCTGCATTCCTGTGCTTCCAGGTATGAAACGGTAGAGCGAGTACAGCTTCCTGCCCTCCCCAGCAAATGGCCTTCCGTCCTTTGCGGCTATCATGCGCGGTATTTCATATGGGAAGCCTTCCTTCGCTACGTACTCAGAAATCCTGTACTCGGCGAGCACGTCCTCCTTTTTCTTGAAATCCATAAAGCGCTTCAGGACGTACCTTTTGCTTTTGTGCGAGAATACCCAGTTGGCGGATGCATAGCCTTTCTTCATGCGCCTGAATCTGTCTCTGCGAGATACAGGAAGCCAGTTCCTTGCAGCATTGAGCAGGCTCTCCTCATCATGTGCTTTCATGCAAGACTACCACATAAAGAAAAAATATAAACGCATAGCGCGTTAACTGCTTCTAAAGGAAGACGAGGAGAGGCAGCGCCAGCGCTGCGACTATCGCCATGTACGCTGCCGAGATTCCCATAAACCTGAATGCGCCCACCCTGCCTCCCTGCCTGTATGCTATGAAGTTCGCCAGGGAAGCTATAAGGGTGCCGTTGCCGCCTATGTTTGCGCCCCATGCCAGCGGGAGGAAGAGCGAGCTCTTCTGGAGGAGCACGGTAGACGGGACGTTGCTTATGAACTGCGATGCGATCAGGGCGTAGAGGAACATCGATGCAGCGCCGCCCTCATGCGGCTTAGGAAGCATCGTAGCAGCCGAGTTTATCACCAGGAATATCAGCACGAACGAGAGTATGAGGAAGAAGTCTATGCGCGCTATTGCGTGCGCTTTGGACACGCCCTTGGGCCTGAAGGCGAGCATGAGCGCTGCAGAGGCGATTGAGAGCGCTATGAAAGCCCAGGTGCTTGCTCCAAGGAGGAAGCATGCCACATCCGCAACGAAAAGTGCCAGGGATGAATAGAACAGCGCCGTGCCGTACTGCTTCGGCGCGGTACCGGTGAGGCGGCCCCCTCTCCTGCCCAGCACAAGGGTGAATGCAACAAGCACAAGCATTGAAATTGCAAAAGCTGGAGCCATAGAGCTTATGAAACTTGGGGTGGTAAGCGCGTAGTGCCTGAACATTATTATGTTCTGCGGGTTGCCGAATGGCGTCAGCATGGACCCAACGTTGGCGCCGATGGCCTGGAGTACCACCATGCCCCCAATCCCTCTCCCTGAGAGCTTCCCTATGCTCACAGTGAGCGGTATCAGGACTATCAGCGAAGCGTCGTTAGTCATGAGCATGGATACAAGCACTGTAAACATGACTGAGAACAGGTACAGGTTCCTCACGCTGCCAACTTTGGATAGCACGAGCGCTGCGATGAAGTCTATCCCTCCGGAGAGAAGAAGCCCTGTGTTTATTATGATGAAGGAAGCGATTATCGCAACTGTGTTCCACTCAACAAGCGCTGCATTAAGGAAATGTGTGTTGTAGGCGAGTAGCGCGGCATAGGCAACAAGAAGCGCGAAAAAGATCGGCTCCTTTCCAACCAGCGAGAACAACCGCTTTAACATGTCTTACCATCCGCTGCGGCTTTCCTGCGCATGCGCTTGAGATGTGCTGCAGCGCTAGACATATCAGATGCAAGCTTCATAAACGTTGGTGAACTGCTGCTGCAGCATTTCTTGTGCCTATTTGCCACTCAGCATGCGTGGTTGCTCGGTATCAATATCGTGTATCCGCTGTAATTGTACTCCATCGATATGTTGTTTTCCGCAGCCTGATTGCCTGACCCTGCAAATGAGTCGAACAGCAGTATGGGATACTTATACATGGTTGAGTTGAGGTAATGCGGGTTGTGCGCTTTTATCCCGTAAAGCTGCAGGTACGGCCAAGCATTGGAGACGAAGCCGCAGCTGTAGAGGCCGTGCGAATGCACCTGCTGCACCGCTTCCAGGAGAACCTGGCTTCTTGATCCGAGGAACGATCCAAACGGGTGGCTGCCCATCTGCACATATGCATAGTAAGTGGCGGTGAAGAAAATCAGGAGGACGGCGAAATACGCTGCATACTGCACAGCGTGCACCTGCTTCCCATGGGCGAAGGCATTGCCTGCAGACGCAGACAGGTCGTATATGAGAAGAGAGAGCAGAGGCACGGCCCCGACATATACGATATAGCCCCAGCGTGGGAGTGTTGCTATAGATCCGTCAACTGCAAAGGCGAACCATGCGGCAAGTCCTACTGCGCAGAAAGCAGCAGCAATCCTGTACCTATTGTCGAATTTGCCTGGCATCTTGTGGCGCTTTGCGTACACCAGCAAGGCCAGGAGCGCCGCAAGCGCGACGAAAGGAACAAGGCCATAGAATACGGTGTGCAGCGATATGAATAGCGCGGCCTGTATTGAAGTGGATGCCGGCGGCGGAGAAACGAACACCTCATTCAGTGCATATTCGTAGCTGTATACCGGGTTGCCGAACACAGCCAGGTTGAAAATCAGCCACGGCAAAGTCGTGAGGAACGCAGAGGCAAATGCCTTCAACCTGGTGCCCTTAGGCATGAACAGCAGCGGCAGGAGGAATATAAGCGAGCTGTACTTCGCCAAGGCTGCCAGCGCAACGAATATCCCGCTCTGCCACTTGTCCCTGGCAGCGAAGCTCACTGCGAACATGGCAAGAATCATTGAAAGCATCTCAGCGCCATTGAGCACTGTGAGGTACACCATGACGTACGGCACCATAGCGATCGGTGCGACCAGGAGCGGGCTTATCCCGAGGCTTCTTGCAAGGTAGACCGCAGCTATGAGCAGAAGCACAACCTCGAATGCAAGGTATGCGGGTATCGCATCCTGCATGGGCAGCAGATTGAAGGGCGCCATTACCACTGACATCAGGGGCGCCCTGAACGGCTCGATGTAGAAATGGTTTTGGTTCTGTATCGCGAGCGGCAGCGTTCCTCCAAGAAGTGATTTGTAGAAATACCCGTTTGTCAGAGCCTCAGAGTACAGGTAATGCGTTATGAAGTCCCAGTAGACTCCTTGCTGATAATACAGGTGAAGCACAAGCGCGGCGGAGAAAACCAGCACCGCTGCGAGGATTGCAGAAGCCGCGCACATTCTGATAATGATGTTCCAGCGGCCTGAAACCACATTAATCCCATGCTGCTTCATTGGAAATACCTGTGTGATAAGCTTACTTACTACTGCTTCTAATGCTTTTTATAATAGCAGTAGGCATGAAACTCGCATTTTCAGTTGTGGGCTGCAAGCCCGCGTGAATAAATTCGACTGATGCATGGACATAGCCGCAATGAAAACTGCGCATAAATACGTGGCGTGCCCTTTTATGCGAGCATAAGCGGTTCTGACTTAAGCTCGCCAAGCACGTGGCTCGTATCGGTTTGGGACGATACAGACGAAGGTCACTTAAGCGCCAGTGCCTATGCCGTGCTCTTCAGCTTTCCGCTTGAGCGCGACCTGCACATCTCGTAAACTTCGGGCATGTACCTTTCTATGACAAGCTTATCTATCGGGGTGAAGTCCTCGGCGCCGCGCGCCTGCGAATGCATGAAAAGATTTTCCTTGCTGGACAGCAGCTCTGCCGAGACGTACTTGGACGCGGTATGCTCGTCGCACATGCGTATCTCAGGCTTCTCTTCCGTCCTATATAGAAACAGCGTTATGTTGAGCTTTATTGTTGACTTGCCTATTTCGGCGTTGTACTCGAACCTGCCCAGCTTCTCCAGCCCGGACCTGTCTGGTATAGCGTATCCGGTCTCCTCCCCGAATTCCCTCGCTGCTGCGTCTTCAGGGGTTTCGCCAATTTTGATGTGTCCTGAAGGTATGCACCACTTCCCAGGATAGAGCTTCGCCTCAGGCCCCCTTTTCAGGTAGAGCACCTCGCCGTCAAATACCCCAACTATTCCTACAATCTCATTCTGGTAGTCGCCACTTCCATCCATAAGACATCGCTATAATACCCTGCCTATGAGATATTTAAACGATTGGGAATAAACGTCAGCAGACGTTGTTGCGCTCATGCAAAAAGGCCCAGATCTGCAACCCCATGCCTGATTAGCGGAAGAGCAGCACCTTTTTAAAGCTTTCCATTGATTAAATAGCAATAGGTTGGGTGCCGCTATGGACAACAAAAAAGTTGTGGCAGCGATATTGATAATAATACCGTTCGTTGCCTACTTCATTCTTCCAGCATATAACGCACAATACCCGGAAGCGTTCGGGTTGCCTCTCTTCTACTGGTACCAGATTATCTGGCTGCCTATCTCGGGAATAATGTTCTACATCGCAGCAGTGCTCATAGACATGGGGCACAAGCGCACAGCCCCAGTTCCTTCTGGCAATGGCAGAAGGCGCCGCAGGAAAAGCAGGAAGAGCAGCAGGTGATTGAATGATAAACGATGCAACATATGGAGTGTTCATAGCACTGTTCATAATATTCATAGCGATAGGATTCCTGGGCAAGCGCTTCAGGAAGGGAGACCTCTCGAAGATCGAGGAATGGTCGCTTGGCGGGAGGAACATGGGAACCATTCTCGTATGGTTCCTTGTAGGTGCAGACCTGTTCACAGCATACACGTTCATAGCTGTCCCATCAAGCATGTTCAAGATAGGCGCTCTCTATTACTTCGCCGTGCCGTACGTATCAATAACGTTCGCGATCGCAATGCTCACGATGCCACGCCTCTGGAGGTATTCTAAGAAAAGGGGCTACGTCACTGCGGCAGATTTCGTAAAGGACAAGTTCAACAGCCGCAGCCTTGCAATGCTGATAGCGGTTACTGGAATAGTTGCCGAGCTGCCATACATAGCCCTGCAGGTAGTAGGGATACAGGCTGTGCTGACGTCGATGCTTCTGGGCACTGCAGACATAGGGCTGATAAGCTCTGTAGCGATAGTGCTGGCGTTCATAGCCCTTGCAGGATTCACATTCGTTGCCGGATTGAGGGGAGTCACGCTCACCGCAATATTCAAGGACGCGCTGATTTTCATAACCGTGGCTGCTGTAATAATAGGAGTAACCGCAGCGATAGGAGGATTCGGCCACGCATTCTCGAGCGCACCTGCATCGTTCGTTACGCTGCCCCACAAGTTCTCTAGCGCATACATAAGCCTGTTCTTGATGAGCGCACTGGCGCTATACCTTTATCCGCATGCGATAAACGGCAGCCTCAGCGCAAAGGACGACATAAAGCTGAGGAGGAGCCAGTCTCTGCTTCCGATATACGCCCTCGGCCTGGCTTTCATAGTGCTGTTCGGAGTGCTCATCTATGGAGTGCCTAGCGCATTGAACCTGATAAAGTCGCTTCCGGCATCATCAAGCGGAGTTCTAGTCGTGCCGACCCTGATAGAGATGACGATGCCCGGATGGTTCGTCGGATTCGCCTTCCTCGGAATATTCATAGGAGGGCTGGTACCTGCCGCGCTCATGGCAATAGCGATAGCAAACCTTCTGACAAGAAACATAATAAAGGAGTTCAAGCCGAAGCTCGGCGCACACCTCGAGACAAGGACTGCAAAATGGATAGCAGTGCTGTTCGAGTTCATAGCGCTAGGATTCGTCTTCATAGTGCCTGCGACATACGCGATACAGCTGCAGCTCCTCGGCGGGATAATAATACTTCAGACCCTTCCGGCTGTGTTCATAGCCCTGTTCACGGACAAGCTGAACAAGTACGGCCTCGGAGTAGGATGGCTTGTTGGGATAGTCTCGGGCATATGGCTCGTTGAGGAGGCTAACCATTTCGGCCTTCTGTCAACGTCGCTGATGTCAAGCCCGTTCGGCCTGCTCTTCATAGGAGCTACTGCGACCGTGCTGAACCTGGTGATAGTGCTGGTGTGGAGCGCGGTCTCTCCAGGAAAGGCATCGAAGGAATTCCTTGCTGCGACGAAGGGCATATAGCCCTTCTTTTTTCTTTTTTATTGATTGCGAGGCGCAGCCTTGCTTAAATCCTTTTGCTGAGAGTGTGTAGCATGAAACTCGTATCATGGAACGTCAACGGCATACGCTCTGCAGTCTCAAAGGGGCTCGGCGCATTTCTGGAGAAGGAGTTGCCAGACGTTCTCGCGGTGCAGGAGACAAAGCTGCACGAGGCTCTCAAGTCCGAGCATCTCGCCAGGCTCGGCTACGCACAGTACATAAACCCCGCAGAGAAGAAGGGCTACAGCGGCACATCAATCTTCACCAGGGCAGAGCCGATATCCGTCTCAAACGGCATAGGCGACAGGAGATTCGATTCCGAAGGAAGGGTGCAGATCGCGGAGTTCAGGAAATTCTTCCTGCTGAACTGCTACTTTCCCAACGCGCAGAGGGATCTCGCCAGGCTTGATTACAAGCTTGAGTTTGATTCAATGTTCCTTGATTTTGCGAAGGGCCTCGACAGGAAAAAGCCGCTGGTAATATGCGGCGACTTCAACGTGGCGCACCAGGAGATCGACATAGCAAGGCCGAGGGAAAACCGAGGCAATGCGGGCTTCACTGACGAGGAGCGCGCGTGGATGAGTAAGCTTCTTTCAGAAGGGTTTGCCGACTCTTTCAGGAAATTGCACCACGACACTGTCAAGTACTCGTGGTGGTCCTACATTGCAAATGCGAGAAGGCGGAACATAGGCTGGAGGATAGACTACTTCGTAGTGTCGGACAGGCTTATGCCAAAGGTATTGGGGTCTGACATATTAACCGAAGTGAGAGGCTCCGACCATGCGCCTATAGTTCTCACAATAAATTGAGCTCAGCCAAGCGAATACGCATGCATGTAATGATACTTGAAGCCGTGTTCCTTCCTTAGCAAGAAGCCGTACTTGCCCATCATCGACTCAAGCTCAGCCTCGGAGATCCTGAACTCAGGAGGAGGGCCTATCTCTGCATCCTTCTTGAACTCTATGAAGAATATCATTGCGCCTTTGTCGATTGTGCTCCTGAAGTTTTCCAGGATCTGGTCGTTGCACTTTATGTCGTGGAACACGTTTGACATGAAAATCTTGTCGAAACCGGAGAAATCGTCTACCCGGCAGGCGTTCGCCTTCCACAGCTCCATGTTCTTGAGCCCTGACAGGATCATTCTGTCGAATATAAGCCTGCTTCCATTCATTGTCAGTTCCATCGCAGTAACATGCCCTTTCGAGGCTATCCTGGCGAATTCCTCAGCGTACTCCCCATTTCCAGCGCCTATCTCAAGTATCCTGTCGTTATCCTTTATGTCAAGGAATTCGAGAACCTCTTTCAGAGGGATGAACCTCCTTTTCATTGCACTCGACCTTTCGTGGTCGAATTCTTCCCAGGAATGCAATGCGTGCGCCATAACTACACAGTATACAATTGGAAAACAGTTTATTTAACCTTGTGCAAGCTTGCTGCGCTGGCGTGAATTATGCATTGCAGAGTTCATGGAACCGCATGGAGAGGGCATGCTTCAGCGTTCGTAGTCTGCCACTACCTCTCCCCTTATCGGGGCAGTAAGTTCACGCACCGTTTTTTCGTTGTAAAGCCTGCTTATAAGGTTAATGTATTCCTCGCTCCAGGGCTTGCCTATCTGGAAGTGCTCTGCTATCACGTTCGCCTTCCTTAAAAGCTTTGCGTACTTCATTTCCTGCTTCTCGCCGGATGCATCATCCTGCATGCTGACCTTCGATGTCGCCTTAGCGTATATCTTGTCGAGGTGTGCCTTCCATTTAATGGTCTGGTCTGCAAGGTCCAGCTTTTTCCTTGTGGCGAGCAGGTCTATGTTTGACAGTCTGTAGCCCTTTTTGTCAGCGTAGTTTATTAGCTCCTCGACATTTGGGTTTGACTGGACTGCATGGCCCATGTTTGCTATTGCGTAAAGCCTTTTCTGCTGCACCTCTATCTCGTCCTTGTTCATCCACTTTCTTATTCCTACCATCGATCTGTGCGGGAATTTCGGGTTCTTTATAAGCACCTCGAGCCCAAAGTTCACCTCAACAAGCAGGTCCAGGTTTCCAGTGCTGCCTACTGTCTCTATTATCCTGTTGTAATTTGACTTCGCCTCTTCGTGCCTGGGGCCATAAAGCTCCAATATCGTTGAAGCTGCGTCATACGCGTTGTATTTCGGGGCAATATGCAATTTCTTTGATACCATAACCGCACCATACTACAACGCGTGCTTCCAGATATTTAAAAGGTTTGCACCATTTTTGAGGGAATAAACGCCTTTAGCCATGTTTGACGCCAGTCAAACTACCGGCAAATAAATCAAAACAGATAAATATCTGCGAATGCTGAGCAAAATGGATGGCTGAAAACGTTTCAAAAGGCGCGCAATACGCAAAGTACACCCCGGACCTGTTCGAGAGGAGCGAGCTCTCTGAATTCCCGTGGATATTCAGGAGCAGAGACAAAAAGGTCTATCTGGTGGCTGCAGGAAAAGCGTCGGAGGGCACTTACATTAAGGGGTTTGTCGAGAGCGACAGCAGGCCCGGCATGTACCATTATGTGGTTGCCATGGTGGGCAGCCACCACGAACTCGTTGGAGGAGGCTTTTGCGAATGTGAGAGCAGGGTATACTACGGCAAGCCGTGCAAGCACATACTAAAAATAAGGAACATAATGGTGAAGAACAGGTCAGGCATACCCGGGCTTGACCTCGCAAGGAAGGAAGGGTAGCTGTCATCTGTTGCCCTTCCTGTAAGCCATTGCAATGTCGTTGACTACGTCCATTACATCTACACAACTGTCCGTTATCTCCTCAAGTGTCTCATAAATCTCCTTGCGCGCTATCATGTCGCTGTAATTCTTGCTCCTTATCACTTCTGCAAGAGAGCTCCTGAGCTCCTCGTCGGCTTTGCTCTCGTAATCTGAAAGCTCTATGTAACCCTTCTGTATCGCAGCATACGTGGAAGAGTCGCCTTCGACCAGGCCCTCCAGAAGCGTAACTCCTTCTATGGTGAGAGCCACGCACCTTGCCACGAGCCTTGAGAATTCAGACATGTGCGCGTCGCCCCTTCTTATGCGGTATATCGCTATCCTGGACGCCGCCTTCTCCTCCATGTCTATTATATCATCAAGCCTAAGGGCCAGGTGCGCCACATCCCTGTAAGCCACTGGGCTGTTCTTCGCAGAAGAGATCGCATCCATTATCCTGTGCACGTTTCTGTCAGAAGCCCTTTCATCGGATTTTATGCTTGCATATGCCTCCCTGGCTCCGCGGATTGCACTATCCGAAAGCAGCGAGCCAAGCTTCTTGGTTGCAGATGCGATGTGGCTCATGTGCTCGCCGAACTCGCTGTTGAGCGTATCGGTGACCATCATTATTTCAGCCTCGCCTGAAGTCTCGACCAGCGGCTTGCGCTTTGTCTCAGGCAGAAGCAGCAGCGTGGCGATGAAGCCTATGGCTGCGGTGCTCGCCAGCATAGCCATAAGCCCGAATTTGCCTATCGATATTATAAGAAGTGGGAAGGCAAGCGCCGCCATAGCCGCGCCGAACTTGCCGAAGGTTGCGGCTATGCCATGCCCGGTCGCCCTTATGCTTGTCGGGTAAACCTCGACAGGATAGACGTATGTCGTTGTATTCGGCCCGTAGTTTGTGAAGAGGAACGTTATCCCGTATATTATGAAGAACGCGGTTGCAGACACTGCAAGGAGCATTTTGCCGTAGAGCGCAAGCACAAGGAACGCTATCGCCATCACTGCAAAGCCCACGAGCTGTATCGGCTTCCTGCCCTCCCTGTCTATTGTTGCCACGGCTATCCAGTAGCCTGGCACTGCGGCAATGATGAACAGTATGGCAGATACCCTTGTGGCTGCGTACACCCCGGCAAAGCCGAAGAGCGATGCGAGGTATGGGGTGAATATGCCAGTGCCGTAGTATGATATGTCCATCAGCAGCCACGTCAGCGACGTTCCAAGCACTATCTTCCAGTGGCTCCTGGCGAAATTCTTCAGCGTTATGTTTGGGAGCCGCCTTGGGGCTGCGCTGCTCCCCTTCACTGCCTTGCTGCCCCCTTTCATTAGGCTGTACATCGGTGTTTCCTTGAACTTAAGCCTGTAGTATAGTATAAGCAAGGAAGGCAGGGCGCCGAATGCGAGGAGAAGCCTCCAGCTTATTGACGCAGGGACGTTTGCAGAAAGCAGCAGGAAAGCCGCGCCCGCACCAGCCATTATCCCAAAGCCCTGCATCGCGAACGTCGATGCTACGAGCTTGCCCCTGTCGTTCCTGTTTGCGTACTCCGCAACTATCGTGGAGCTCAGAGGGTAGTCTCCTCCTATTCCCACGCCAAGGATGAACCTCCACAGCGCAAGCTCCAGCCAGCCTGATGCGCTTGCAGATCCCAGCGCACCAATTATCAGTATAACTATTGTTATCCAGAAGGTGCTCTTCCTCCCGAACCTGTCTGCTATCCTTCCGAAGAGCACCGGGCCGAGGACAGCGCCGAAGAGCGCTGCACTGGCGATTGCACCAACCTGGTACGCGCCAAGGCTGAGGACTCCTTTAAGCATAAGGAGCACAACCCCTATGACGAAGAGGTCGTACGCGTCGGTGAAGAAGCTTACCCCAGATATGAGCATTATGCGTATGTGCGAGCGGTTGAGCTTCGCGCCCTCTATCTCGTCGGTTATGTAGCTTTTTGCCATGGCACCAACAGGAAACGATAGTTTTTCTCAGCGAATGGTATAAAATACATCCTGTGTGCATGCGTCGCGATCAATGCATTGCGATACACATTGCATCATAATAGGCATATGACGTATGACATGGATACATTTAAAAGCGTGGTTTAGGGTATACATGCATGCCGAAATCAAGCAATATAGCTGGAAGACTTGAACGACTGCCGTCGTCGCCTTACTTTTACACGCTGATAGTGCTCATAGCAATGGGAACCTTCTGGGATTCCTACATGCTGTTCTCAATAGGGGGAATAGCAACGCACTTCTTCACTGTTACAGGTACCAAGTATTTTGCCGCATACCTGCCTGCGCTTCTCTTTGGCGGGACGTTCATAGGCGCCATACTGATGGGAACGCTAGGAGACCACATAGGAAGAAGGAATGCATTTACGCTTGACGTGGCGATACTCGCCATAGGCGCAACAATAGCTGTGGCGTCGTCAAGCCTGATAATATTCGGCATAGGGCTGTTCATAGCGGGGTTGGGAACCGGCGCTGAGATACCATTATCATCTACTTACTCGCAGGAGTTTGCGCCTACTGCAAGGAGAGGCTACATAAACGTGCTTGAGCTCGCAATAGGCTTTGCAGGCGGAACCGTAGGAGGGTTCGCTGATCTCTTCCTGGTCCCGACCTTCCCGTTCGGCTACAAGCTTGTGCTTCTCATAGCAGCGATAGGCGGATTCCTTACGCTTCTCATGAGGCTCAAGGTTCCGGAGTCGCCCAGATGGCTTGAATCGAAGGGCAGGACTGTCATGGCGGACCAGATAATGTCTCTCATAGAAAAGAAGACAATGCTATCAAAAGGCATAAGGAAGCTTCCGCTTCCAAAGAAGATGCCTGAGCCGCTCAGGAGGAAGTGGAGCCTGTCAAGCCTTTTCAAGGGCAAATACAGGAGGAGGACTGCGAGCGCCTGGGCTATAGAGTTCTTCCAGGGCTTCGGCTTCTACGGCTTCGCGTCATTCGTACCCATATTCCTTCACGGGCTCGGCTATTCGATAGTGAGCTCCCTGCTTTATACCGCGCTGATACAGATAGCGTATCCAGTGGGAACGATACTCACAACCACATTCGTTGACAAAGTGCCGAGAAAGACAGGGATGGGAGTGCTGTACTTCATAAACATGCTTGTCGGAGTCGGATTCCTGCTTTCCGGCGTTTACCATGGAGGTGCAATACTGATAGTGCTGTTCGGCTTCCTGACTGAGCTGCTGATATTCATGGACGGGCCGCTGCTGCACACGTACGAGGCGGAGATATACCCTGCGTATGCAAGGGGCAGCGGATCGAGCATGTCCTTCTCACTCTCGAGGCTGGGCGGCTTCGTCGCGCCGCTGCTCGGAGGCTTCCTGCTAGTCCTGTATCCTACGACAGGATACATAACCATAATAGCGTGGGCTGCCGCAGCGTGGATAATCTGCTCGATAATCGCGTTCACTCTAGCAGTGAACACGAAGAATCTAAGCTTGGAGGAGCTCGAGGTGGAGTCCCCCAAGCGCGGGTGATTCCATGGCTGCGAGCGGAGCCAGGCTCAGGAAGATGATAGACTCCGGCGAAACCGTGCTGATGCCCAACGTATGGGACGGATTCAGCGCGAGGCTAGTCGAAAGCATGGGGTTCAAAGCCGCCCTGGTCTCTGGAGCCGGGCTGTCTGAAAGCAGGTGGGGCAAGCCGGACCTTGGGATAATGGGCTTCAGGGAGAGCCTCGAAGGCACCAGGATGATATCCGACATCACTTCGATACCGCTCATAGCCGATGCTGACACGGGATACGGCAACGCGATGAACGTCTACAACACGATTGTAGAATTCGAGAAGACGGGTGTCGCAGGCGTCATGATAGAGGACCAGGTATGGCCGAAGAGGTGCGGCCACGTGCGCGGAAAGGAGGTCATACCGGCAGACGAGATGGTGGAGAAGGTCAGAGCAGCAGTTGATGCAAGGAAGAGCAAGGATCTTCTTATAAAGGCGAGGACAGACGCTGCAGGACCGATAGGAATAGCAGAGGCGATAAAGCGGGCAAACATGTACCTCAAGGCAGGAGCTGATTTTGTATTCGCAGATGCCTTGCTCTCTGCAAAGGACATAGGGCGTTTCGCAAAGGAGGTCAACGGCCCAGTCGCGGTCAACATGGGCTTCGGCATAAGGTCGAGGCCGACTACGCCGCTCCTTACCCCGAAGCAGCTCCACAAGCTCGGCGTTTCCGTAATAGATTACGGCCGCATAACATCCGCAGCAGCAATAATGGGGATGAGGCGCGCGCTTGAGAAGCTCATAGAGTCGGAGAAGCTGGACGAGCCGGTGGAGCATGATGAACTTCTCGTCTCATTCGACGAGCTCCAGGAGCTGATGGACTACAAGAAATGGATTGACATCGACAACAAATATGAGGCGAAAAAATGAGCGCAAGGAGGGCAGGGCTTGACATAGCGAAGTACATACCAGAGATATCGAGGATAAAGGACAAGGTCATACGCGAGAAAACCGCAAAGGTCTGGTCTGCCCTGTGGTCAGAATCAAAATATGCCAAGCTTGAAGACCTCCCGGTCAACATATCCACCAAATACCCGCACATAATCCACAACAGGTCTGTCGTCGTGATGGCGATAGAGGTCGCTGAAACCGTAATCAAGTTCCACAAGGCGAAGGTCGACATGGATATTCTGATAAGCTCGGCCATACTGCAGGACGCGAGCAAGCTCGTCGAGACGGAGCCCGATGGAAAAGGCGGAACAAGGAAATCGGAGCTCGGCGGCAGGTTCCAGCACGCATTCTACGCTGCGCACATGGCGCTAGAGGAAGGGCTGCCGATGCAAATCGCGGAGAACATAATGGAGCACACGTTCGACAGCTCCTCCTATCCGAAGAGCCTTGAGGCAAAGATACTATTCTACGTCGACCAAGTGGACATGGCGGCACTAGGCTTGGACAGGTGGAAGAAAACAGGTGCCGTATACCGCTGACATGCTCAGTGGAGAAGATACGGTATGAGGAATATCGCAACAAGCATGTCGAACAGCACTGTTGCGCTTATCGCTATGAAGAGGTTGTCCTTCCTTCCAATGTATCTTGTAAGAAGCGCAGCGACAGTCAGCACTGGAAGCGACGCCAGCACCATTATGCCAAGGTAGATTGCGGTTATCCCAGAAAGGCCGGAGAACGCATCCTGCAGCGTGAGTGTGCGCGTGTTAACCGTTGTGTTTGCTGCTATCAGGCTCTTTATGCTGTGCCCTGCCGCGCCCCCTTGGATGAGTATCGCAGCTATTCCTATCAGCATAAGTGCCGAGCTTGTGAGTATGCCTATCGTCAAAATCATGCTAAGCTTGTCTTCGAAAGCCATCAGAACACACCCAAGCCCCTGAGCAGCATCTGCGAGCCCAAAACTATCAGCACCACTATGAACAGGTATCTCACCACCCTGCTATTAAGCTTTACGAGGTACTTGCTGCCGAGCCTAGCTCCCACTAGGACCCCAAGCACGACAGGAGCTATCAGCAGAGGCTGCAGGAAGCCCCTTTCCCAGTATATGCCGGAGCTAGTGGCTGCAGTTACCCCTATCATGAAGTCGCTCGTTGTCGTAGTCACCTTTATCGGGAGAGTCATCGCGGAGTCCATCGCAAGGACCTTCAGCACCCCGGACCCTATGCCGAGAAGGCCGGAGAGCATTCCCGCAATGAACATTATTGCAAGGCCGAGCAGCCATCTCCTTCCGTGGTAGTTTATCTTCTTCTTAGTCGCTTCGTCGATAAAGCTGCCGTTGAGCCTGAACAGCTTGGTGCTCCAGTCAGCCTTCCCGGGCACGAAGTTCTTCATCTTGAGCTTTCTTATTGAGAAGTACGACGAGCCGAAAAGAACAAGTCCGAAGAGGATGTATATGATGTACTGGAGGTGCAGTGCATACACCTCCGCAGCGATCAGCGAGCCGGTTATCGCGCCGAGAGTTGTGCCTATCTCAAGCGAAACTCCTATGTGCATGTTCGCTATCCTTTCCTTTATGTAGGAGCGCGCGCTTCCAGTAGAAGTCGCTATCGTCGAGATAAGGCTTGTTCCTGTAGCGTATGCAATCGGCACGCCAAGGTAGAGCGCCAGGAACGGCACCACTACAACTCCACCGCCCAAGCCGGTTATCGCGCCTATGAAACCAGCGAGCACCCCGGCCGCAACGAGCAGCAGGAGCAGCAATATTATCCCTATCCAGACACCCTCAAAATCAAAATGCTACTGACTACTTTCCGAAGAAAGCTATTTAGCGGTTACCCGAATGGCCTGCCAGATGCAAGGAAAAATGCTGTGATGCAAAGCTGCAGCGTGAGTCGCAGCGCGCATGTTCGTCATATGCCTTACGCGGCTAATGCCACTGACGAGCACTGCGTAAAGCTGGACAAGCCTTTTAAATCTTTCATCCTAATTCTTTTCATTGGGATGGTTGTTGGGTAGCTTGGAAATCGATATGCCAGTCGTGGCAGTTTTCCGGCTTTGAATCCAGGAGAAATGTAAATGCAGCTGTGACATTTATTTTTTCATCTTGGCCATTTGGCCGTACGGGGGTGCGGTTGATATGGGTATAGGAAAAGGAAAAACCGATGAGACAAAGGTATTCGTCAGGCAGGCCACTGGGCTTGTCAAACACGTGTCACTGCTCGATGCGATAAGCCTCAATCTTGGGGATATGTCTGCAGGGGCGGCTGTTGCCACTATCGGATTTACAACGATTCTCCTCAGCACAATGGCTGGGGTGAACCTGGTGTACGCGTCTCTTCTCGCGTTCATACTTTCGATACCGCAGATAGTGGTATACACTATAATGAACAGGAAGGTCCACAGGACCGGGGGAGACTACATCTGGACGTCGCGAGTCTTCGGGGGAATGTTCGGCGGCTCGCTGGCGTTTATGGGCTATTCTCTTGAGACGCTCGCTTTCCTTGCCCTGATAGCGCTTTCTACCGTTTTCGCCATAGGGTCAGTAGGAGTTGCGCTTGGCAATAGCAGCTTCCTAGGCCTGGCCCTGTCCGGAGGCACTCCGGGCGCAATACCCTGGCTGCAATTCCTCATAGCTTCGCTGATCTTCGCTGCACTGATTGCTGTCAACATATTCAGGCCAAAGATTGGATACAAGCTCGTTACATACTCGATAATGATAGGGGTTGTAATACTGCTTCTTTCCATAGGCGTGCTGCTCCATGCTGGGCGTCAGGGCGTAGAGAGCTACATAGCTACGCTGCACTCGACCCAAGGCTTCAACCAGACGTATTCGCAGGTGGCAAGCTCGTACGCGAGCAAGGGCTTCAACTTTGCCGACACTCTGCTTCTGCTTCCGTTCTTCGCAATATTCGTATATCCGTGGATGAACGCGGCTCCTGCAGTATCATCAGAAATCAAGGGAAAGAGCGGCATCAAGTGGGCGATACCGATATCGTCCGTGATAGTAATGTTACTAGTCACAGGGGCATTCGCCACAATGTACTATGCAGGAGGGTACAGCTTCATAAATGGCGCTCTCACGAATTCCACTCTGGTCTATGACTACTCGTTCAACTTTTGGACCCTTGCCATGGGCGTGTCCAATTCATACATTCTCAGCCTAATCATAGGGATAGGCTGGATAATATGGGACCTCGCCATACTTGCATACGGCATAATAGTGTTCTCAAGGTACATATTCGCCCAGGCGTTCGACAGGTTCCTCCCGGAGAAGCTGGCGTACGTAAGCCCGAAGTACGGCTCGCCAGTTGCGGCGCACGCATTCGACCTGATAGTGACAGTGCTGCTGATAGGCGGCGCGGCTTTCCTGTACGGGCCGTTCTCCTCGCTGTACGGCGCGGTAGTGGCTGCGATGATATACTTCATATTCATTGCGCTAGCAGCCATAATATACGCCATAAAGCACGACCGCAACTCCGGCACAAAGTACACGCTGATAGTAGCGGGTGTGCTGATGGCGCTGGTGTTCGGTTATATAACGTACGAGTTCCTCGCATACCCGAGCGTTTGGGGAGGCAACTATCTTGCGTACGGCTATGTTGTGGTGTCGTTCATAGCAGGGCTGGTGCTCTACACGATATCGAAGCGCAAGAACGCGGCGAAGGGCATAGACATAAGCCTTGCCTTCAAGGAGATACCTCCGGACTAGTGTTGGCATGAATTCGAGGGTATTCTTCGCGTCTGACCTCCATGGCTCTGAGCTCGCAATGAACAAGCTGCTCAACGCAGCTCAATTCTACGGGGTAAAGCGCATCGTCATAGGGGGCGACATAACAGGAAAGGTACTCGTGCCTATAATAAAGGAGGGCAACAGATACAGCCTTGAGCTGTTCGGAGAGCAGAAGAGGGTCAAGGAGTCCGGGCTCGAAGAAGTTGAGCACGAGATACGTGTCAACGGCGAGTATTACCACATAATGGAGCGCGGCGAATACGAGGCAATGAAAGACAACCCCTCAGAAATAAAGCGGCTTTTCATCGAGGAGATGCTGCGCTCGCTTGACGCATTCATAAGCAAGGCTCACGAGAAATTGCGCGCTTCTGGTGCGAAGCTTTTCCTGATACCTGGAAACGACGACTACGAGGAAGTCGCACAATACATAAAGAAGAATTCTGACGACATTGTGACCGAGTTTGACAAGAAAATTGTCGACATGGATGGATACGAGCTGCTGGGCTACGGCTACTCCAACAAGACCCCGTGGAATACCCCGAGAGAACGGGACGAGAGCACAATACAGAAGGAGCTGTCAGCGCTCTCGTCAAAAGCAGACAGCTCAAAAGCCATATATGTGATACACGTGCCGCCTTTTGACACCAAGATAGACCTGGCTCCAGAGCTTACGAGCGACATGAAGCAGAAGGTCAGCTCTGGCTACATGCACATGCGCCCAGTAGGGAGCACAGCTGTTCGCAAGGTGCTGGAAGAAATGCAGCCGATAGCTGGGCTGCACGGCCACATACACGAATCATCAGGGAGAGACGTAATAAAAGGCAGCGGCGGCGAGGTCCCTGTGTTTAACCCGGGAAGCGACTACAGCTCTGGCATACTTGACGGTATCATAATCGACTTTGACAGCAGCAAGATAACAAGGTACAACTTCACTAAGGGATGAGATGGCGACCGAGGGCGAACTGATAAGCAAGTCTATAGAACTCGTTTCCAAGGCCACCGAGAAGAAGATACCGCTTAGACTGTTTGGCGGGCTTGCGGTGGCATACCTTGCGCCGAACGGCCGCAGCATAAAAGAGCTCAACAGGGAGTCAAACGATATAGACCTGTTCTCTCTTAGCTCCCATTCGAGCAGGCTGGACCAATTCATGCGCGACAACGGGGTGGAGCCTGACGGCAAGTTCAATTCGCTCTACGGCCTTTACAGGCGGCAGTACTTTTACGATGGAGCAAAGATAGACCTTATACTGGACGAGTTCAGGATGTGTCACAGGATACAACTGAAAGGAAGGCTCGGGATGTCTAGCATTACCATACCCCCTTCCGACCTGCTTCTTACGAAGCTGCAGATATTCGAGATGAACGAGAAGGACATAAAGGATTCGCTCGCGCTGCTTCACGATCTCAAGATGGGGAACGCCGACACGCATACCTCGATTGACGCGGGCTACATCGCAGAGCTCCTTTCAAAGGATTGGGGGATATACCGCACCGTGACAATGAACCTCGAACGCATCAACTCCTACCTTGACAGCTCATCCGTCGAGCAGAAGAGGAAGAAGAGGATAAGCAATGAGATAGAATACCTGCGCAACGCGATAGAGCTGAGGTCAAAGTCGATAGGCTGGAAGATACGGGCAAAGGTTGGCGACAAGGTAAGGTGGTACGAGCTGCCGGAAGAGGTCGATTATGTTATACCGACACCGGAGCAGCAAGCCACGCCATCTGTTGAGGAGAACGGAAAGTTATACCAGTGGCTTGGCTTCCCGGAGATGCAGGATATCGCATTGAAGATGGCTGATTCGGTGCGCTCATCATATGGAAAGCCAAAGGCGATACTCTATATAGAACGGGGAGGTATGGTCCTCGCCCAGATGCTGTCAGACGCACTGGGCGTTAAGGAGATGTACGGCGTCCAGACTGTCGCTTACGAAAGCATAGGGAAGATGGGCCAGCACATGTACATTCTGCCTCATTACATAAACCTAGACGTAGGGAAGAAGGATTACGTGCTGCTAGTAGACGACATAGCCGATTCCGGAAAGACGCTCAAAGCGGTATCAGACCTGTTCGGCAAGAAGTATGGGAATGTTGTTTCGGCAACGCTCGCCTACAAGCGGAGATCTATATTCAAGCCAGACATAATAGGCAAGACCGTCCCTGACAATGCATGGATAGTTTTCGGCTACGAGGAGAACGAGAATGAGGCAGGATTCAGGGAGCTAGGAATACCAAAGGGCATCGAACTCATAGAGAACGCCAGGAAGGGGAGGAAAGGGAGCTTCGCCGAACTGGAATCAAAGGCCAAGCGCCTCTCAGAAAGCATAAACTCGCAAAAGATGAGGCCGGCAGCCATCCTGTACATGACGCATACTGGCATAATAGTCGCAAGGCTCCTTAGCGACTACCTCTCAGTCAAGCGTGTCAGCAGCATAATACCGAAGATGTATGTGGAGGGAGATTACATGCAGCACGTAGTCAACGTCTGCAGGAAAGCGCTTGAGGACAATCCTGGTGGCTATATACTCCTGGTTGACACCTCTCCAACGGAAATTTCAGAAGTCAAGAAAGCCCTTTCAAAGAGAATGGGCGACGTCACAGTTATGACAGCAGCCACAGAGCAGGTAAAAGGCGTGAAAACTGACTTCACGCCATGATATAAGCCAGCCGACTTAGCTGCAGCAACTGCTCAGCCCTGTCCCTCTATCTTTGCAACCTTTATTTTGAAGTTGAGGTCCTTTCCTGCTAGCTCGGAATTGAAGTCAACCTTTATCTCCTTATTGCCAACTCCTATGACCCTTCCATGATGCCCATCAGGGGTGCTGACTCCCATGCCCACCTTTATATCCGCTCCGCCGAAGTCCTCGGTAGGTATATCCATAACAAGCTCCTTGCGCTCCTCGCCATAGGCGTCCTTTGCAGCTATGTGGACGTCCTTTTCCTCCCCTGCCTTCATGCCGACTACCCCCTCGTCGAATCCCTTTATCAGCTCGCCGGAGCCGACCTTGAACTTCAATGGCTCCTTCCCGACATTGGAATCGAAGATGCTTCCGTCATCAAGCGTGCCGGTGTAGTACACGCTTATCGTGTCTCCCTTTATTACCTTGTGCTCGTTCTGATCTGACATGATAATCACCCTAACCTAAGCCAGCAAGCAATTTAACGTTTGCGGGGAAAAAGGCGCAGCAGGATAAAAATCTTAATCATCTCAAGCAAAAGCGGCATCGTCTTTCGGGGAATTGCAGAAAAAGGCTAAATAACCTCTCCGAGAGTTTCAACCATGTTTGGAACAAGAAAACGCGAGGACGCTGTAATCAATACCATATCGAAGTACTCGTTCATGGACGGCCTTCCAGAACGCGTCAAGGGAAGGATAGACGAATTCTCAGAAAAGCACGCACATCGCTACGAAAACAAGGGCAAGGCAGTATCCTTTTTCGCAAAGATGCTCGGCGAGGAGTATATAGTGCGCTTCATGCACGACAACATGGACAGCCCTTATTCCCTGGAAGTGTTTGACGCAATAGCACATGCTTGCATGAAGAGCATGGATGAATTAACCATATACGAAAACCAGCTGGTAGACAGGAAGCTTGCGCGCATGCTTAGTGCAGTAAACAATCTTGGCGGCAGGCCGGAAGAGCAGTACAGGCTTCTGAAGATATTTGCGAACATTGAGGGCGCAGGCGGCGCAGAATTGCGCAGGGAAAGAAACTGACATATGGTTCGCTGCTGCATTTTTCATCTACAAGGTAATTGGCATGGAAACCTTCGTATCAGAGGTGCTGGCTTTTAAATTCAACGGAAACTGGCACGCTAAGCGCGCCGCAATCAAGGAGGAACTGTCAAGGCTTCTTTCAGATTGTGCCTCAAGACCCTCATTCCTGAGAGCAAAGGCCTACTCTTCGCTCAGGTACGACTCGGATGTGATATTCTGGCTTATGTCAAAGGATCCAGATGAGATAGCAAAAGCCAAAGCCGCGATAGGTTCACTGCTCGATGGCGTTGCAAGCATTTCTAACGGATTCCTTTCCGTATATAAGCAGTCGCGGCAGCATGAGCCCTCTCACGATAACAGGTTTTTCGTTGCATATCCAATGAGCAAGTCTCCCGAATGGTACCTCTTAGACGAAGCGGAACGGAAGAGGATAGTTTCGGAACACGTCAAGGTGGCGACTTCAAGCCAAAACAACAACGGGATAAGCTCCTTCACAACTGAGTCGTTCGGCATCGGCGATTCAGAATTTGTTGTCATCTACGAGCTTGCCGACATAGCAAAGTGGGTTGCGGTGACCGAGGAGCTTCGCCATGTGGAGGCACGGAAGTGGATAACCAACGAGCGCCCCATACTTGTTGGCATAGATGGGCTTGAACACGTATAGCGCAGCTTTTACGCTGCCAGCATTTTCTACACATGCTTAAGTGGCTGTTTTACAAGGAGCTGAAGCATTAGCCAGTTCACACTACTGAACAATGACTTCGTTGTTTGCCGATATAATTTGCACGTATTAAAAGCGTGCACAATCATAAATTTCAAATATTATGTCAGAAGCAAAAGCGAGCGCTTTCGGTGTAGTCAAATTATACGGGGAGCATGCGGTTGTGTATGGCTACCATTCCGCGGCAGTAACAATAGGGAGAAAGGCAGACGCCGTGGTTAGCGATGCTGATATCAATGGGATTGAATTCAAGCTTGATGACATGAGGCAGAAGGGCTTATTCTCAATAGAATACGTATCCAAGCTCTTTGAGGATTACAAGAATGCAAAGGATGCGGACCGCATAGAGATTTCGAAAGCGGAGAAAGAGCATAGGATTAATCACA
>JAMCZI010000012.1 GCA_023485545.1 Candidatus Martarchaeota archaeon | reverse complement strand
GCCGCTTGCGCCAGAGCTAAGCTGCGACGCCCTGGTCGCGATTCCCTGGAAGCTTGTAGCGGTGCCGTAATCCTCCCCGTTTATCCCCTTTACAGTCATCGTCGATCTTGTCGGGCTGCCCGATCCCGCCACTAAGGCCCTGAGTATGTATATTGCGCCCGCAAGTGGCAGTATTGGCGAGAACGCCATTGCGATGAGAAGTATACCATTGAGCGACCGGGTTGATGCAGCGGTGTTGAGCACGCCTATGCGCCTTGCAATCCTTGAGGATACCTGTGCACCCAATGCTGTAGTTATGTAGGATATACCAAATATAAGCCCTATCTGTAGGGGCGTGGCGTTGTACAGCAGCTTGAACCAAAGAGGCAGCAACGGTATTGCAATCCCCACGCCAACACCACCAAGGGAATTGCCAACAATTACGCGGAGTATGTATTTTGCGCTCTCCTTCTTCATGACGCGCGTAGTCTTCTTCGGCCTGCGCGCCTCCTCAAGCAGCGCAAGCGACAGCACCGACACAGCAAGAAGCAGCGCAGCGATCATGAAAAAATACCGGTATGCGAGCAGCGGGCCCACATATCTCGAGATGATGCTTACCGCGGCAAACATCAGGCTGCCGATTATAGAAAATGTTGCAGCGATCTTCGTGAGTGTGGAGAACCTCTTCACCCTTTCGGCCTCGTCCGGATACAGGCTCGCAACGAATGCGCTCGATCCGGGAGAGAATGCGCCGCGCATGCCTCCGGCTCCGCTGCTTATTCCTGCTATCACCATTCCCGCAACTATGACAGGAAGATTTGGGGATAGCGCTATCATGAAAGCCCCTGCCGTTGTGAACAGCTCGGATATGATGAGCTCGTACTTGTAGCCGCGGCGGTCTCCTATGGCGCCCAGCACGAGTGTTAGTAAAAGCGCAAACACCATGGTTCCTCCCGCGACAAAGCCTATGTCAAGCAGGTTCACCTTCAATGCATTGAGATAAAGCGAAAAGGAGAGTGTCATGAATATTATGGCTGTGCTGCGAAGAGCTCTGGAGTAAACCAGGAATCTGAAACTGTCCTTTTTAATGGGCATTAAAATCAGTCTTGCCAAGGATTAAAGCGCAATAGCGCTTTATCAATAGACAGCAAAATGCTTAAACCTTTTCTATGCATTATATAATAGTAGCAGATCGCTATGATGTGTCGCTATGGTTTCTAAGAGCGTTTCGGCTGTACGCGGAGGGATTAGAGAAAAAGAGCGCACCGCGCCAGAGTCTTCCGCATATGCAGACAGCATGGACCGTAACTACGCAATTTTGCGTTCGGACAAGAAAATTTCCTATGGAGATTCTGCGTCTTCCACTGCAGTTGCAGGCGTGTCTGTTGCTGGCGGAGCTTCAGCTCTCGCGGCTGGCGCCATGCTTGGAGGCACTGGCGGCCTACTCGGGATAATTTTTGGCGGCACACTGATGCTTTTTGGCTTTGTGGCTGCAATAATACCACGCAGAAACTGAATAGATTGTTGCTAATGCTAAAGCCCATTCGTGGCTGCATGCTGCTGCTGAAAAATCATGAAAAGAAGCGCATAAGCGGCTCTGGGCTGTGGCGCGCAGGCAAAGCATACCTCTATAAATTAGAATGTTCACATATATATCAGATATAGAGTGATCGAATGAAAGGAAAAGTGAAGATGTTCAATTCCGCAAGAGGATTTGGATTCATTACAGGAGAAGACGGAAAGGACGTGTACGTACACGCAACTGCGATAGCGAATGGAGCCGAACTGGCAGTAGGAGACTCCGTAGAATACGAAGTGGAGGCAGGAGAGCGCGGGCCAAAGGCCAAGAACGTCAGGAAGATATAATCCTGAAAATTCTTTTTCTTATTTTTTATGTTTTTTTTAAGGTTTATAGCGCGAGCATTGCTTGCCAGAGTTCAAAGCTCCTTCCTTATTACCTCTTTTTCATCTGGTTTCTCCCTCCATCTGCCCATCCTGAAGAGAGCGCTTATTGCACCGACAATTAGGCCAATTGCTATGGTGCCACCAATCAGGTATTCAAGCAGTGGCTCGCCGCGAGGTATGTATGAGAGGACAGAGGTGATTGGGTCGCCGAGGGTTGATGTTAACAGGTTCGATGTGAGGGATACGCCGCTCACCCCATTTGAGGGGAAGCTGTATGCGTTTGCTATTAAAATTATGAACTGTGTAGATCCGTGGCCCATTCCCATGGTAATGCCGTTCGAGGGGTTTAATTCCGTAACTGCAGTCACGACTCCGTTGTGCACAGTAAGCATCAGATCCTTTGCAGCAGAGGTAGTCTGCTGATTTATGGGCACCTTGAAGACTTTTGTGAGCCCGTTCTTGCCTATTGACTCTATCGTAATATTATTGGAGCCTACCTTCATGACCTCAAGCTTGAGCCCGTCAACTGAAAGCTCCTGCCCGACAGCAACATTGCTCAATTCCTGAGCGCCGTTGTTTGGAAATGTAAATGCACCAGATGTCGCAGCCTCCTGCATTGTACTAATCAGTGCGCTTCCGACACCTCCGGCAGCAGCCCCTGCGGTTCCTCCAATAACGGACCTTCTTAGTATCCTGTGACGCAGGGTATCCCTCTTGCCTCTGTAGACCGTCTCCCGGATAAACACAACCTTCTGCTTCGAGCCGCTCTCGCCTGATTCGCTTGTGGATCCATTGCTGTTAGAAGTATTTTCCTTCGAGTTTTCCATTTACTCACCAACACAGCACATTAGGCTTGGGTTATAGCATAGCGGGTTTCCAGATATATATATTTTATCTCATCGCACATGCAGTGCAGCCGGCTTCCTCAAACACGGCGCTTCGAGGACCATCAATATATATTGTTTGCGACAGTTATTTCTGGAGAATTGAAAGAGCGATGCTGATGTCAAATGTGGTAGAAGTAGAGAACGTATCCAAAAGGTTTAACACCTACGAGAACAAAGACACTGGGCTCTTCAGCTCCTTCAGGAGGAGGAAGAAGATAGTCAGGGCACTAGACGGAGTCAGCTTCAGCATCAAGCAGGGCGAGATAATCGCGCTGCTTGGAAGGAACGGGAGCGGAAAGTCAACGATGATAAAGACGATAACAGGGATATTGCATCCGGACTTGGGAAGCGTCAGGGTGCTTGGCATGGATCCATGGAAGGACAGGCAGAAGCTGGCAATGGACATTGGAGTAGTCTTCGGCGCTACGCACCCACAGCTCTACTGGAACCTCCCTCCAATAGACACTTTTGAATATGTGCGCGACGTGTATGGCATATCGCAGAAGGACTACAAGCAGAGGCTGGAGTACTTCATAAAGCTTCTCGACATATCAAAGGTGTACAAGAAGCAGACCAGGCAGCTTTCCCTGGGAGAAAGGATGAAATGCGAGATGGTGGCTGCGCTTCTCCACTTTCCAAAATTTGTTGTAATGGACGAGCCGACTATAGGAGTAGACCTTCCTGCAAGGATGGGCATAAAGAGGGCGGTGCGCGAGCTCAGAAAGAGCCACGGGATGACATTTCTGATAACGACGCACGTTGTGGACGACATAAGCATGGCGGACAGGATAGTGATGCTCGAGAGGGGCAAGAAGATATTCGACGGGAAGCCGGAGAGGCTGAGGAACACCTTCAGCAAGTATATAATACTGGAAGTGAAGTTTGCAGATGGGGAATCAGGCAAAGGATTCAAGATGAAGGGCAGGGTGATAAGCTCCGAGCCGGGGCATGTGAAGCTCGGCATACTCCCATCTATGCTTAAGGACGAGTGGCTCAGGAAGCTGATAACGAGCGACAGGGTTGCGGACTACAGGATAAGCGAGCCAGGGCTTAGCTCCATACTTGCAAGATTCTACAGCTCAAGGGATCGCAAGGGCAAAGAGGCCGATATTGATGCAGACGAATAAGTTTATCAAGTATTTGGCGCTATTCAGGATATCCTTCAAGGACCTGCTCGTTTGGGGCTGGGAGGCTGTGCTCTCCAGCTTCATGCTGATGCTCTATGCAGTGATAGCGATAATCGTCTGGATAGCGATTTACTCTTTCACAGGAGTCAAATCGATAAACGGGGTAGACCTCACTTCGACGATAATATACTTCGCAATAATAAGCGCGCTGATGCCGTTTCTCTCATGGTCCAACATAGTCGACAGGCTTTCTGCTGACATAAGGGACGGCAGCATAGGCTCTTCGCTGATAAGGCCGATGCCATATTACTTCAAGATCTTCTTCGAGGACATGTCGAGCGGCGTATTCAACCTGATAATAAGCATAGCTGTGATAACGCTGGTCATATACTTGGGAAGGCTCACGCCAGGAGCGTATGTTGGCGCAATGTTCGTGTTCTACTTTATAATAGGGTTCCTGATAGCCGAGCTGCTGGGCTTCATAGTAGGCTCCCTCGCGATCTACCTGACGGACATATACGGGATAATGGTCTCGATAAACTGGATGGTAACGGTAATCGGTGGAGGGATGATACCGCTGGTGTTTTTCCCTGCGTTCATAGAGAAAGCGCTGCTTCTCACTCCATTCCCGTTCCTCGCTTTCGTCCCGGCTGCGACCCTTTCGGGAGTCATAAGCATAGGTGAAGCGTTCAGCCTGGCTGTGATAGGCCTTGCATGGCTTGCTGCGCTTGCTGCGATAGCTTACGTGATGTGGATGAAGCTCAAGACAAGGATAAACGCGGTGGGCATATGAGTGGCATTGAGGATTTTGGAAGGGACCTTGCGCTATACATCAGCAGCCAGAAGTACGGCTTCAAGGAGTTCATGGCATACAGGGCCCAGGCGATAAGCTGGATTTTGATACAGAGCCTGGGGGCAATAAGCACGCTCATAATGGTCTCCGTTATCTACAGCGTATCGTCCGGAGTGCCTGGATGGGGATACTTCCAGCTTCTCGCTCTTGGCGGCCTTGTGCAGCTCACGAGCGGGGTTATATCCTTCCTGATAAGCCCGAGGACTCTGGTGAGGACGATGCGCAACGGCGGACTGGACCAGCTCCTTCTCAAGCCTTATAACCCGGCGCTCATGATAATTGCGAAGAATGCAGGGATCAGAAGCCTTGGTGGAGTCGTGAGCGGCGCACTGCTGCTCACATATGCACTGCATGGGACAGGTGTCGGACTCGGCGCGATGCTCATATTCATACCGTCGTACCTGATAGGCTTAGCTGCACTGGTCATGAGCGTCATGGTCTTGGCGCTAGTGTCGTACGTGCTTTTCAAGGATGCGAGCTACACCAACTGGCTGATGAACATAATGTTCAGCGCTTCGGACTACCCCGCAACTATCTACGGCATAATAGGCTCTACCGCGCTGTCGATACTGGTGCCCGTGACATTCGCAGTGTTCTTCCCTGCCGCAGCGGTGTTCGGTTACGTGAATGCTTATGTTATTTTGGGGGTCGTGCTTGTCTGCATCGCTATCGCTGTCATGTTCTACTTCTCCTCATCGTATCTGCTAAGGAAGTACGAAAGTGGAGGGGGATGAGCGGCAAAGCTTACATGAACTGCGGGCCTAGCTGCTTCAGCAGGTCCTGGTTCTTCTCGAAGTAGTCCCTTGCCCTCTTGAGCCTCTTCACCATGTAATCCGCAACGAAGTTCTTGAGGTCGAGAGGGTGAAGCTTCTTCGATGAGAATGCAGTGTCAAGCTCGCGCCTTGAATTGAAAGTAATGTCCCCGCCGAACTTGGCGTCACGCTCTATCGTGAAGCTTCCCTCATTTGGCAGTATGAACATCCCTGCAATCTCTATTATCGGGTTTCCCGCAACTTCTCCCACAGGGCAGTACGCATCCTTTATTATAGAACGTATCTCCTCTTCGGATGCGTTCACCTTTATGTAGCTTCCCGGTATTGAGGAACTCATTTTCACCCCAGGGCCTTTCATGGAGGTTATCAAGGGCATCATCATCTCTACGTTCTTCCTGTAGCCTATGGCAGGGAGGTATTCGCGCGCCATCACCATGATGTGCCGCTGGTCGAGCCCTCCGAGCTGCATGTCCACCCCAAGGTACTGCTCGTCAAGCGCCTGCATTATCGGATATATGAGCTCGCTCACCTTCGGGTTCTTCATCCTCGTCACTTCCGATGCCGCGTGCATCGCCCCGGACACGGTTATCGTAGTAGACATCCTGAATATGTCCATCTGGTAGTCCTTGCCGAGCTGGTAGTCGGATCCTACAACGAACTTTGGCTTCTCGTGCCAGTCCATCGCCATTTCTATTGCTTTCTTGGTATACTCGCGCCTTATCTCAAGGTCCTCCCATTTGCACTTGAGATCGTCGAGCGCTGCGTGTATATCTGCAAGGAGTATTGTAGTGTCGAAGCCTGCCTTTTGGAGGTCAAGTATCTTGCCCATTGAGACCATGTGCCCGGTATGCAGCGGGCCGGTTATCGCCCTGCCCCAGTACATCGAGGGCCTCTTCTTTTCCGAAAGCAGCTTTGCCAATTCATCTTTGGTAAGCAGCTCAGCAACATTTCTTGAGGAAAGTTCAAGCCTTTCATCGATGTCTGACATTTTTTACCACCATTTCAAATTGCATAATGTATTGCTCCATTCTTAACTCTTGTCTGCAATACTTGCGCTTGCCCCGTGGCGAGGCTGCGAAACGGCTATCGATATCATCTCGCCGTCTATGTCAATCGCCTTCGAATTCTCAGCTCTGCCCTCCTTGACATACTGGGCGTTTACTGCATTTGCTATAGCGACTGCGTTAGAGGATATTGCCTCACCGAGCTCACCCTTTGCCTCATACAGGACTGCTATCCTGTTCGACTTCTTGAGCCCCATGCGCTTCCGCTCCATCTGTATCCTGCGTATGAATTCTTTGGAAAGCGCCTCCATCATCAGCCCCTTGTCCATGTTCCTATCGACCTGCGCCCTTCCATACTTGAACGGTATGTACCCTGATTCGTCTACCGCCTTTGTAACTGTGAAGTGCTCCGGCAGTATCTTGAAGCTTCCGTTCTGTGTATCAACTACAAAATGCCCTTCAAGCTCTATTTTTTTCATAACTTCTGATGGATCGGATTTGCGTATCGCCTCGGCGACTGCAGACGCATTGGCGTTGAAATCTGGGCCGAGCTTCTTGAACTCCGGGCGAAGCTCTGATTTTTCCGCCTTGAGCATTGAAAGCTCAAGCGACTTGACGTTCGCATAGTCGCATATTATGCCAGAAAGCCTCTGTAGGGAGTTGAATGCGCTTTCTGATGAGACGTCTATGAGCGCCTTCGCCAGCGGCCAGCGCAGCCTTACTCCCTCCTTCTCCCTTGAGTTGAGCAGCGCGGTGATTGCAGACATAGCGACCTCGAAATCCTCCTCGAGGCGTTTGTCGATGAAGCTCTTCTTCTGCCTGGGCCAGTCCGCCATGAATACGCTATCGCCATTGGAGAATCTTTCCCGATATATGCTCTCAGAAATGAAGGGCGTGAATGGCGACAGCATTATGACTAGGCGGCGCAGCACGTACGCTATCGTCTTCGCGACCGCCTTTGATGCAGCGGAATTGTCTGACATCCTCGTCTTGGCGAGCTTGAGATAGACCCTGCTGAAATCCCCGACAAAGAAGTCAACCAGGCTGTTCACAGCGTCGTGCGCATCGTATTCATCGAGTGATTTGGTCACCCTCCAGACAAGCGACTCCAGCCTGGATAGAATCCATAGGCTCTCTTGCCCGAGAAGCTTTGCGTTGGGCATGGATGCCTTTCGTGTATCGACCCCAACCATTGCGGAATATTCTGCAAGAAGGTCTGAAATGTTCTGCAGCGTTATGATGTTCTTTGTTGCGAGCTTGATTTCCGAATTCTTGAATATCAGGTCCAGCCATGGCGTATGGCCCGCACACCAGAGCCTGAACGCGTCGGCAGAGTGCTCCTTTATTATCTCGCCCACGGGCTGGTAGTTGCCCAGGCTCTTGTGCATCTCCTTGCCATCCTCGCCGAGCATCATGCCGTCTATTCCGAGGTTCTTTATCGGAGCCTTGCCGTACGCCAGCACGCCGAGCTTTATCTGCCCCGAGAACCAGCCTCTCAGCTGATCGCTTCCCTCCACTATATAGTCAACTGGGAAAAACTTCTCGAACTCCGCATCTGTCAGTGCGGCGCGGAACGCAGAGCTTGAGTCGATCCAGACGTCGAATACGTCCTTTATCCTGTGCATTTCAGAGCCGCACTTGCACGCCAGCTTGATCCTGTCTATGTGCGGCATGTGCAGGTCGGAGAGCGATTCAGCGGCATGCCTGTCGGTTGCCTTCTCGGCGAGCTCCTTTGCCGAGCCAACAACTTCGATCGCTCCGCAGCTGCTGCATTTCCAAATTGGCATCGGTATGCCCCAGTACCTCTGCCTCGAGACGCACCAGTCCGGCGAGCTGGACAGAACCGCAGCCTGCCAGCCGGAAGCCTCTTGAGGATGCCACGAAATTCCACTGTTTGCGCGAAGCACACGCCGTTTCGCCTTCTCTATGTTAAGGAACCACTGATTGGTCTGTATGAATATGAGCGGTGTCGAGCACCTCCAGCAGTGGGGATAGCTGTGGTTTATCGTCCCGGAATGCAGAAGCGCTCCGGCTGCCCTGAGATCCTCTAGTATCTTGTGCTCAGCCCCGGCTGGTACTGACATCCCAGCATATGCACCTGCTTCCTTTGTATAGGTGGCGTCAAGCCCGACTATGTTCGGCACTGGGAGCTTGTAGCGCTTGCATACCTTATAGTCCTCTATTCCATGTGCAGGCGCCATATGGACCAGCCCGGTTCCGTCATCCATGGAGACCATCTCCTCCGCCATCAGCACCCGGTGGTACCTGCGCATCTCCTTTTGTATCGGCACGAGCTGCTCTATCGGGCTTGAGTACCTCACGCCATTTAGCTCGCTCCCGTAGAACTCCCTCAAAACCTCAAACTTCTCCCCAGTCACGTCTGAGACGCTCTCAAGCCTCTTCTTTGCCAGTATGTAGTTCTTCTCGCCTGATCTGGCGAGGACGTAAACCTCCTTTGGATTCGCTGCTATTGCAAGATTAGCAGGTATCGTCCATGGCGTTGTCGTCCATATCAGTAGGTATGTGCTGCTTGGAATGTCAAGCCCCGACTTTGATGCCTTCCTGTCGACCTCGAAAGCAACGTATATCGAAGGGCTGTCTATGTCCTTGTACACCGTCTCCATAGTGCCCTGTGATATCGGCGTGCCGCAGTGCGGGCAGTATATTACGGTCTTGGTATCGTTGTACACGTAGCCGTTGTCGTAAACCCTTTTGAATATGCCCCAGACGCGCTCCATGTAGACCTTGTCGTACGGCATGTAGGGCCTGGAAAAATCTAGCGATATGCCGAACCTTTCGAAGTCGCCATTCATGCGCCCCTTGTATTCGTCAACAAACTCCCTGCACCGGCCGACGAACTTCTCCACCCCTATCCGCTCCTCTATCTCGGACTTTGATTTTATGCCGAGTATCTTCTCTACCTTGTTCTCTATTGGGAGGCCGTGGACATCGTAGCCTGCCTTGGCGAGCACATTAAATCCGCGAAGGCGCTTGTAGCGCAGGAAAACATCTTTTATCGTCTTGACCCACATCTGCCCAGGGTGCAGGTCACCAGATGTGTACGGGGGCCCATCAAGGAAGTAGAACACCTTTCCCTTGGCGTTTTTGGCGTCTATTTTGCCTTGCACGCCGTTCTCCTTCCACCAAGAGAGTATGCTGAGCTCATTCTCGCTGAAATTTATCATTAGGACCGCCAGAGTCAAGTTGAAACGCTAAGTGAAACGCATATAACCCATAAATAGATTTTGTATTACGGCGTGATGCCATGCGCAGCTGCGTTGCGAATATGCTCCAGCAAGCAATAAATATCTGGAAATTATGAATACCATAGGTGAGGCATTGTTCAAAAAGGAAAGCTGCGACGAACAGCTGTTGAAGCCGCCTGAGATAAGGCTGATAGACGAAGCTGCCAGAAATGCATCAATTTCAAGAATGTTGGGCATAAGGGAGGATTTCGACACAGCTCTTGTTAAGGTGCTTCGGGAAGGCTTGGAGCAGGATCCAGTCAAGGCCAAGCTGAGGTACGAGAAGGCTGTGTACGCCCAGAGCGTCAGGGCAATTAAGATGACAGCGAAGGTGCTTCCGAAGGACGACGGTTACAAGGAGCTCGCCAAAAGCGCATTTTTTGCCAGGATGATAATGCGCATATCCTCAATAGCAACAAGAGTCATGCTGATGCATGAATATGATTATACTGAAAAAATCAGGGAGATAGAATTCAGGGCAGATTCCTCTTTTTCAATACTGCAGGTTTATATGGCAGACACCATTAATGAACTGTCTGATGGAAAGGTGCCTAGCGTTGGAAGCGCCTCGCTGCTCGATTACATGAGGGAGAGGATGGAGAAGCGCTACTCAGATGCCCTCCTGAAAAGCGGCTTAAAGCGCGGCGAGGTCGCGCTCGTGGAAGCGGATTAATGCAAGTTCACTGCGAGCGGTATTCCGATATTATCCTTGCAAGCGACCGCTGTATGACCTTCATGTTTATCGTATTGCTCAGCGCTAGACGCATGTAAGGGCCTTCCAGGCCGCTAAATTCTGCATCTGTGGATATGAAGGTTATTATTCCTTCGTCAAGGAATCTCCCGTATACGTAGTCTGCTTCCCGCATGTCACTGAACTTGAGGAAGATGAAACCGCCGTTCGACTTGAACGCATGGACGCCTATGCTCTCTGCGAACTTCTGGAAGTTGTCGCGCCTCTTCTTCGCCTCAAATATCCTGCGCTGGTAATGCCTTCTGCTTTTCAGCGCTGCTATACCGGCAGCGCGGGCTACCCTGTTGACATTGTATTCCTGATTGTACTTTGAGAACATCTTTATGATTGAGGGATGCGCTATTATGTAGCCAAGGCGAAGCCCTGCTATGCCGAACCCCTTCGAAAATGTCCTCAGAACTATTAGGTTCCTGTGGTTGTCAACCTCCTTTGCGACCGTCTGGCCAGAAAATTCATAGTAAGCCTCGTCCACAACAACCATTGCATCAGTGCCGTTTATTATGCCCATTATATCCTTCTTTGGTATGAGGGTACCGGTCGGGTTGTTGGGATTGCATATCCATGCCAGTGTGGCCCATCCCAAGTCCTTTTTTGTATAGCATATCCTGTATTCGCCGGAATCTGATAGGCAGTTGCGCTTTGTTATGCTGTAGTCCCTGCTCTTCGCTATGTATTCGTACTCGCCGTATGTAGGGGTGGGTATCAGGACCTTTGGGCCGAACTTTGTGGTTATGAGCATTATTGCCTCGTCTCCGCCATTGGTAACCAAAATATTCTCCTCCCGCACGCCGCAGTATGATGCGATTGCCTTGCATATTTCAGCGTAGCCTTCATAGGGATAGAAATTTACTTTCGACACCGAGCGGTGTATGGCATCCATCACCTTGTAAGGAGGGAGGTAGCTTGCGCCAGAATAGTCTACGCGGATAATACGGTGCTTTGCCATACAGCGGTTTCCTGTGGGGATCTCCCCTTTTTATTTAACGGATAAAATGCTTTAAAAGCTTTGCGTACATGCCGCTCTCTGCATGCCCGAAACCAAACAGGCTGCCGCCGCAACACTTTTAACGCTTGCTTGCGAAGAACATATGCATTTTATGGAGATTGAAAATACCGATTCTGGAATTAACTATGCTGATGAAGGCATTGCCGGTGCTGTAGAGAACGCCGAAAGCGCTATTGGGGCTAGGGAAAAACCTGCAGAAACTCTCAAGGGCGGAAAGGCAAGGAGCAAAATACCAAGCAGTGCGTACATGGCCGTCGCAATTGCGGTAGTTGCAGTACTTGCAATCGTCCTCATACTTTATACAGGTGTTTTATCTCCTGCCGTAGTGGCGGGCGACAACGTCAGCGTATATTACACGGGCTCTTTCACCAACGGCACCATATTCAGCTCCAACGTGGGAGGTTCTCCGATAAGCTTCATAGCAGGGTCTACGCAGCTCATACCTGGCTTCAGCAATGCAGTAATAGGCATGAAGGCAGGGCAGAACAAGACGGTCACGCTGCCGCCTGATGAGGCTTACGGCCCGATAAACGCAAGCCTATTCATCAGCGTCCCGGTGTCGAAATTCAGTAAAACCAGCAACCTGAGCGTTGGCAGCGTAGTGACTTCAGTTGTCAACGGCACCACAGTAGAAGGGGTCATAGTTGGGAGCGATTCTTCAAACGTGATAGTAGATTTGAATCCGCCTCTTGCAGGCAAGACCTTGATCTTCTCGATAAAAGTCGTCAAGATAAATTGACTGATTGTTTTCTACCTGTCCAGGAGGCATATCTTTATGCCGAGCACTCCGTTTGCGGTTTCCTCGGCGATTGAATAGTACTCCCTCATCCTTTCTGCGAGGAACGAAGGCTCTGCCTCTGGATATCCGAGGCACGATGGGTCGACAATGCTGGCTATCTCGTAGAACGTTCTCGCCTTCAGGAGCCCGGTGACCTTTACGCTTACGCTCTCGCTCCTTTCCGGGAGCTTGGAGAAGACTATGACGTCGCCGAAGGATACTGCCCTGCGCTTCTCGTCAAAAAGCCTGAGCTCAAGCCGCTTTGAGCCGTTCTTCAGCATCTCGAACGGCTCTGCAGCAAGCGACATCGAATGCTTCATGATGTCGCCCCTATGCTTGAGCCGTTATCTTTGTGTGCGGAACCGACTGCACGGCTTCCCTGAGCCTCTTCTGCGCCAGTTCCATCTCGCCTCTCAATTCCTTGTTCCGCGACGCAAGGCCCGCAAGCCTTTCCTGAACTGATAACGCCGCGTTCATTTCCCCACGCTTTGATGCCATATTTACCCCCGAAATTATAGCGCGGATAATGATATTTAAGCTTTTTGCGGACTACGTCGCAGCAGGATATTGCTCAGCAGAAGAGAGGCGATCAGCGCCGATCTTTCCTGTTCAGCCTTATTATCTCACGGTAATCCTTGGGCTCGGCCATGCCTGCAAGCAGCTCTATTCTGCGTTCTATATGGGGTTTCAGCTCCTTTGGCACGCCCTGTACCTGAAATATGTCCCACAGAAGGGGCATGTTGCGCATCCCGCTTATTATTTCGTATCCTATTGAAACGAGGTTCGACCTGTCTTGGGAGGAAAACATCCTGATGAGTATGGAAGCCTTCTCTCCCTCGTCACTTATTTTTGAGAAAGCCGCCATTGACACGCTCGGCATGCTGTTCATCATCGCGGCTGCTCGAAGGTTTGCCTGCGAATTCACGTTCATCAGCACCAGCCACCGTTTAGTGGCAGCATCGCAAGCCGGGTCCGACAGGGCGGCCATCGCACGCTGTTCAAGGTCAATTTCCTTGTTCATCGCACCATCTAATCATTTCAAAGCAGCTGGATTCAGGATGCACTCGACGTACCGACAGATATCGAATAGCTGGAGTTCACTACCGGCCCCGGAAGCACTGAAACATAAGCTCTGCTCACCGAATTCGACATCGACGTTTCGTGCATCGCTAGCTTCACAGAGCTGTTCGGGAGAACCCCGACACCTGATGAGACGCTAGAGACGTTTATGTCTAGCTGCAGAGTCAGCGGCAGGGAATTTTGATCGGCTATGCAAGTTGACAGCCGGCCCTTTATGCTTGAATTGGCTATAGATATTGGAATCTGTGAGGAGCTCGCCAGCTTGGATCCTGCGCTCAGGTTTGAGATTCTCAGGTGAGTGCTGAACAGCGAGCAGCCTATTCCGTTGTAGGAGGACTGGTTTAGAGTGCTGTTCGAGAATGAGAGATGCTTTGCCAGCGCTTGCTGCTTGGACTGATTGGATATGCCCGATATCGCAGTTATTGGGCTTGAGCTCAGGCTTGATTCTGTGCATGTCACGTTGGCGCTGCCCGATGTAGGCAGAGAAGAGCTGCATTCGTAGCTCGTGCCGTTGATTATATAGTATGACTCGTTGATGCCGGATGATATGCCAGTCACGCCTCCGGTATGCACCCTAAGCGCGGAATCCTTCCCATATTTAGAGTATGTGATGTTTATCGGCAGTGTTATAGAAAGGCCGAGCGAAGACAATCCTTCCAGGCCCAGTGCGGCGCTTCCGGAGTAGGAGACGTTGAGTTCATTGGAGCTATTGATTTGGGATGCGTCTTTGGCGAATGCTGATATTATATCGGTAGTGTTGATGTTTCTCTTCGCGAGCTCTGCTATGGCAGGGTTGCTGGAAGCGGCGGACCCTATTGGCGACGATGGCGACAGGCCGTTTATCTGCGGTGCGGCGGACGACTGCAAATAGAGTATGGCTACTGCTGCTAGAACCGCGATTACGATAAGCGCCGCGACTATGTGCAGCCCTACCCCTGAACGCGCATTTTTTGGCTTTACCCCTTTCTTTTGTTTTGTCTGGGTGCTTTGCGCTGCGGCTGATTGCTGCGCCTGCTGGACCTTCTCATATGGATTGCCATCCTCCCGGGTGGATTTATCGCTTACCATGTAAGCACCTTTATTAGACTGGTATAACATGGGAAGATGGCTTTAAATATTATGCACTTCTTGTGCTTCTGCAGCCAGGCAATCCAGCAATGCAGTTACAAATGCGCAGCAAATACTTCTCTTTTTTATGTTTTGCTTCGGAATTATAAAGCAATATGGTAGATTACGTATTCATCGCAACGGCGATATTCGGAGTGGTCTCTTTCACATACTATACCCTGAACTCTTTCATGGCGCTCAGGTACAAGAGCACGCACAGGAAAGCTGCAAAGGTAGCGGATGCGTCCGACCTGACGATAGTTGTGCCGGTGTACAACGAGGAGGAGAAGACTTTCAAGAGATGCATATCATCGGTTGCAGCGCAGGGGGCGCATTTCATAGTGGTGGGCGACTCGAGCCTCGAGCCATATAAAAGCATAACGGAGGCGAATGGCGGCAGGTTCATATTTCTTGAGAAGAACGTCGGCAAGAGAAAGGCGATAGCGGCGGGCATAAGGGAGGTAAGCACAAAATATGTGATGTTTGTAGACAGTGACACGAGCATATCCCGCAACGCCTCGCGTAGCATGCTCTCGATGTTTGATGACAAGGTTGGAGGGGTTGGCTGCAGGATCTCTATAAGGAAGAGGAAAGGGTGGATATCCTACTCGGCGGAATTCTTTGAGAGGCTGAAAGAGGTAACCTTCAAAGCGATGTCGTATGCAGGCACTGTCATGGTGCTTGACGGGAGGTGCGCTGCCTACAGGACAGAGCTGATAAGGGACTTTATGCAGTCTGAGGAATACAGGAACAACTCGTTCATGGGGAAGCCGAGCAACCTTGCAGAGGACAGGCACATAACCAGCTATGTAAGCAGCTTGGGCTACAAGACAGTGATAGACTACGACGCCGTTGCAACGACAGAGCCGCAGAGGAACCCCAGGATGTTCTTCAGGCAGATGGTCAGGTGGTCGCGCGCAGGATACTTCTACTTCTTCAAGGAGGTCGCGGATGGCTCGTACTTCAAGAAGGGGCCGTTCTACGCTTTCGAGATGCTCTATATATACGTCTTCCCGATAGCGATAATAGCCCTTGCGCTTGCAAGGTTTGACGTCTACTTGTCGCACGGGCTAGTCGTGGCGCTCGCGATAGAATCCGCCAGGGTCGGCAGGCTGCTTACGTACGGGCTTGCGGGAATGAGCCCGAAGCTTCTTTTCTACATGTGGATAGAGATAGTCGGATTTGTCGGGACGCTGGTGTTCGGTACCGCAGTTGGCGTAACAATACTTAGGAAGAAGAAGCGCACTATGATCATGGGGGGCATAGCATTGCTGATGCTATTCGCGGCATCGCTCTACGGCCTGGCTTCTGTTTACAAACAGGACAAGTGGCTCACGAGATGAGCTTCTCTAATCTTTTTGAAGCCCTTTGCATTGAAGCGATTATTTCGGCAGTATCGCTCTCTCCTGAGTTGGAACAGTAGTCTGCCACCCTGTCGAGTTCCGTCGACATGTTGTTGAAATATTTCTTCAATAGATCAGGTTTATGCTGCGCCACAGTTGCAAGCTTTTCGAGCATCCGTATCGATATCAGGAGGTTGTCCCACAGGTCCCTATAGTGAACGTCGGATTGCCATAACGCTACATTGGCAGAGAGCCGCTCAAAGCCGGAGAACCCCTCGCGTATGTCGGCTATCGCCTCCAGGATGTCCTTTTCGGAGTCAACGCTTTTTGTCGCCATTTTCTGCACTCTCGTTTCGCATGAACTTTTCAAGCTTCTTTGCGAGCGCTTCGCTTATGGCTTTTGTTGCGGCGATGCGGTCCGGGCTTTCTTCGGCAGAGAGATCTAATCGCAAAAGCTTCCACAAAGGCATGGATTCAAGCTCAGCGCGAACCCCGTTCAGCTTCCACAGCTTTGATTGCGCCGCGAACTTCTCAGAGGAGATATTATCCCCAGCATCCGCATAGCACTTTGATGCCCTTGAGAAATAGTTGCTAGCAGAGTAGAACCTTGAGGTTATAGAACCTGTAGAGTAGGGGGAACCCTCACTCTTGAAAAGATCACGATCCCCTATTATCTCATGCGCTGCAAGATCGTAGAACTGCGCTGCCTTTGCCGAGTGTTTGGCGTAAAGGTCCATGAAGTATGCCGCAGGCGAGGAAGATAGCGCACGCGACAAGACTGCCTTGCACATGAAAGCTGCCTCTTCATTCTTCAGCCCAGCCAGGGCAAACGCATTCTCGTTCTTCCATTTTTCAGCGTGGCTCTCAAAAGCATCGCATTCCTTAATGGAGCGCATCGCACCTTCCACCGTGATATCAGACTCCCTGAATATCATTGAGTTATACTGCAGTTCCTTTCTTGAGGTTATTGCTGCCCTTGAGACCATCTTAGCACCGAAACGGTTTATTTTGCCAGATATATATGCGTTTACATGCCAATACCATGCCCCCGGGCACATTCGGGGCAATAGCGACGCTGAGTTCGATAGGTAGCATGCATTATCCGCAGAATGTACAGGAACCATTTAGCTACGAAAAATTATTACAAACCAAGCATATAAATTGGCACAAATGGGCTGCAAAAATATAATTTATACTTTGCTGCCCCATACGAAAAGAGGGTGTGCTCGTGAAGAACATATACGTATTCATGGTATTGAGCACCATATTTTACGCGATAAATGGCACCATAGACTTCATAGTAATAAAACACCTGCAGTTCGGAGTCGCCGTGTTGTCGATAGCAGTGGGCATGCTCATAGGCGCTGTTGCTCTCGCCGCAGGCTTCAAGCTCAGGCTTCATCTGAAGAAAAGAAGGTATTATGCATTCAGCGCAGTATCTGCGCTTATGATAGTGCTGTATTCTATAATCCTGTTTTTCGCGTATACAAGATATGACCTTGCGGGCATCTACTCGTTGATAGGGCTTTCGGCGCTTGTCTTCCTATTTATAGACATTGTCAGATACCACAAAAAAGTACCGACAAAGCAGACGTTTGGTCTTCTGCTTGGTGTTGTGCTGATAGTGCTCGGCATCTTCTACGCAGAGAGCAATGGCCAACAATTCCAGGTTGGGACCATCCCATTCATACTTGGCATAGGGGTAATATCCGGGATAGGCTACTATATGGAGTTTTACAAGATAAAAAAGTACAGCATTGGCACCAAGCTGATATTTCAGCCCGTGTTTCTTATACCGATAGCCCTGCTGCTTGCGCCTTCAATCTCAAACGCAAACTTTGGATACATTGCGCTTGGCATCGTTGGCGGTTTATTGTTCTCTCTCGCCTCCGTGTTGGAACTTAGGGCAATGAAAACCAGCAGCACCAAATCGATAAAGGCCACAGTGATAAGGAGAAATTATATAAACGACTTTGAATATGCGGATACTATGCTTGTTCTTGCAGGAAGCGTGCTGATAGGCAGTTACTATGCAATACAGCTGCTCGGAGGCGTGCTGATAGTTGCAGGCATACTAGTGATAGGGCACGTAAAATAAAGCATGCGTTATACAAATAGGGCTTGCTAACTGCAGAGTATGTAGTGTTCTATTCGCATGTAACAGATTAAAGCAGAAGTGCGACTGCCGGGATTTGAACCCGGGCCTTTGCCTTGGCAAGGCAATGTCCTACCAGGCTAGACTACAATCGCAGCACAAATGTTTAAAAAAACAAAGTTATTAACCTTTGCCAATTACTCAACGGAGGTTACGGCGTTGCTCATAGCTTCCCAGCGTATGGATTTGAGCCATCATTCATGTAGCTGGTTTCATCGCTCGTGAAACCGCCCATTGTGCCCCTTCCTGCCTTACCGCGCTTGCTTACAATGGCGCTCTTGACGAGATTTTCGTCCAGCCAGTCAGGAAGCCCCTTTCCTGAAGCGTAATCATATAGGACAAGCTTGAATATGCTGGAAGTTGTCGAAGCTATAACTGCGCCAGCCACTATGAATATTATAAGAGCCGCAATTCCTGCGGACAATACGCCAAGGGATATTGATGGCAGCGCCACTGAGACGCCGATCGCGGCGATAAATATAACTACCCCAAGAAGCATGATCATAATGCCGTACAGGTCGGAATACGCTATTCCGCCCACGCTTGAGCCGAAGTGTGATATGAATGTCTTTGCACTCATCTTCATTGCGGTTACAGGCCCGGTCTTCTGCTCGTATATCACGGGAAAAGCGAACATCAGCCCTATTGAAAGTGTAGCTGATGCGAGGAACCCGAACAATGCGCCGGATACGCCCCTGAACCTCGCTTCAAGCATGCGTATCAGCATTATGATTATAGAGTAGAAAACAGCCCATTCCAGAAGCACTCCTACATAGGATGACGCTTCTCCTATTGCCTGGCCGATTCCTATCTTTACCCCTTTTGAATAACTCTTGAACGCTACGTACAGCGCCATCAGCATGTATGCTGACGTAAAGGATGACACCACGTAAAAGAGGAACAGCAGCACTATCAAGTCTACAGTCTGGGCATTGGAAAGGCTTGACGAGCTTGATGATGTAGAGGATGCAGCAGCAATAGTGCCTATGTTTATGAAGATGAAGCTGCCGAATATGACGGATGCCTCTGCTATTATTATGATTGCGGATAGGACTGAATAGTACAACAGCGCCTTGTCAGAGAATATTTTCTTCCGTACCTGTGAGCTCAGCCGCCATCCATTTTTCAAACGCTCAAACATGTTATCCAATAATTCACTATGCGCACATATTTATTCATTTTGCGAAGCAAAGCATGTGCTGCAGCTTGACCCGGTAGTAATAATTGGGGTAGGAGGAGGGCCCGAGGTACTTGGGCCGATTGCGTCGCTTTTTTGTGGTTGGTGGTAATCACGGCGGGCTCGCGAGGTGCGAGTATATCGCCGCATATCCTATGAATAGTGCCATGAATGCAGTTATTACCAGCAGCAGGGCAAGGAAGTAGTATGCATATTTGCCGTTCCCCTTTACGCCTGCATACACCAAAGGTGAAAGCAACGCCGAAAGCCCCGCAAACACGTACAGCCCCATCGAGGAAAGCAGGTCAACCCCGGATTCAAGATGCAGGCCAACTATCGCGGCAGCCTCTACAAGCACGTATATTCCGAATAGTGCGCCTGGAATCGACAGAAGCTTTATGTCCATGTTCTTGTACAGCATGTACCCTCCCATCACTAGGAGCAGCCCGAGGAACAGCATCGGGTCGCCGAATAGCATGTTGTAAGCTGCAGGAAGTGGCCACGCGAAAGACATGTAGAAACCGCTAACTGCATCGAATATTCCGAGCACGATCGCAGGCACTGCTACCTGGGAAAGCTGTTTCTTTCCCATCGCCACCATTATCATGTATATTGCTATCAGCACCGAGCTGATGCCTACACCTAGCAGCATCACAGCCAAAGGATCAACGAATGCCATCTAAATCACTTGATTTAAAACTATAATCAGGAGGTTTTAAATTAGTAGGTTACGCTGTGTATACCTGCGGATATTAGCATGACTGGCACAGAGAAGAAGATTGAGCACAATGGCGCAGCATGCAAGATAGCGGCGCTTACTGAGACAAGGGTAGTGGGCAGGGAAGCAGTCGTCTCAATAATAAAATCGAGCTGGAAAATCATAGTGCTGTTCACCCTAAATTCGGAGAAGGACGGAATGTTCTACAACGACATCCATGCCAAGACGGGCATGACTTCAAGAACGCTTGCCGCTGTGCTGAAATCTCTCGTATCTGAGGGAGTTGTAGAGCGCAGGGAGTACGAAGGGAGCGGCAGAGTTGAGTACAGGATAACGGATGCCGGTTCAAAGATAATCTCGTCACAGTGCCCACTGATATCCTGAATGCTCCGTGCGGCGCACATGTTCGGGAAGCGTGTTGTAACATTTATATTGATTAACGTTCAGAATTATCTGCTGCTTCTTAGGCGGGGTAGCTTAGCCTGGTAGAGCGCTAGACTCATATGCACAGCACTATGAGTGTTGAGCCTTTTTGGCGATGACGAGAAATCTAGAGGTCGTGGGTTCAAATCCCACCCCCGCCAAAGTTATCCAAAACTTTATTTAGTGCGCTTCGTTCTCGCTTTCTCTGCGCCAAAGATGTACCTGTCTACCCCCTTTGGAACTATTCTCTGCCTCATCCCCCTTAGCTTTGCTTCCGAAATCCACATCGCCTCCTCGTCCCTACCATCCTCGCTACGGTATATGATATCCTTGCCAAAGAGCTTGCGGTTGGTTATTTCACCGGAATAGATGAAGCAGACCTCGTGCTCCCTCTTTCCCTTCGACACGAATATGTTCTCCATGGCGCCGAGGTAGCGCAGGTTGCTTATGCCTGACTTTATCTCCTCGCGTATCTCGCGCTTTATGGTCTGGTCGCTCCTTTCATACATCTCGACATGCCCGCCAAGTGGCCGCATCAGCCTGCGGCTCTTACCCGCCCACTGCATTAGGAACTTACCGTCATGCTTGCATATCAGCATCGCTTTCAGGACGAAATTATATTTTTCCATATTACCACTCATTTTCCTATCTCAGAGAATATGGTCTTCGCAACTATGTTCGCTGGGCTTATGATGTGCTTAAGCCCAAGATCCGTGAGATGCCTCTCAAGCTCTTCCGTATTCGCTATTACAATGACCTTGTCGATGCTGGAGAGCGACTTAGCTACTATCGCCGCGTATACAGTCCTCGAGCTCTCCCTCAAGTCTATTATTATCTTCTTCGAATTGCCAAGGTTGAAGGCGGACATGTCGCTCTCCGAGGTCTCGTCAGCCACGTAAGTTGAATAGCCCTTCTCCCTGAGCTGGTCAACTATCACCTTGTCTGACGTGACAACTATGAACTTCTTGCCCTCCTTCTTCAGCTTGCTCGCCAAGAGCACATTAGTCAGGTCGTAGCCTATAAGGACTATGTGCCCCTTCAGGAGCCTCTTTTCGAAACTTGATATTCTTCCAGACAATTTTACCAACCTCTGATTTATCACTTCTCCGGATATCGCCGTGACGACGCTTAAGAATACGGCAAGACCGGATATTATTAGCACTATGTCGAAGACTCTTCCAAGCGCGGTGACAGGGACAATGTCCCCGTAGCCCACGGTGCCAACCGTAACCACTGTGAAATAGAGCGCGGTTATCAGCGAGTTTATATGCACGTTGAAGTTGCCGCTTTGGCCCAATATGTAAGTGCCGAAGGTGCCGAACGCCAAGACCGCAGCTATTGCAATCACGTATGCGATTGTAATTGACTTTACCGCCATTGCATTCAACCTTGCCGGATTATCCTTTTATTACTTCTCTTGGGAAACTTATTAAATGAAAAGCCCAGACAGAGGATCGGGCTTTAAACGAGTTTATTAGGTGCGGTTGCAATGGATGCTGAAATAAGGGACCTGAGGAAGGACGTTCACCAGATAGATGCTGACGAAAGCGCTGGCATGAAAGTGCCTGTCAGGATATACGCGAACGACTATATAATAAGCCACATAAGGAAGGACAGGACGCTGATGCAGGCGATGAACGCCGCTAAGCTTCCGTCAATAGTGGACGCAATGATGGTGATGCCGGACGGGCACGAGGGATACGGCTTTCCAGTGGGTGGAGTGGCTGCGTTCAATGCAGAGGATGGAATAATATCCCCTGGCGCGATAGGGTTCGACATTAACTGCGGCGTGCGCCTCATAAGGACCAACCTTCCCTATGAGGAAGTGAAGCCGAAGATTGGCGCCGTTATGGACGCGCTGTTCAGGAACGTGCCCAGCGGAGTTGGGAGCAAGTTCAAGTCCGGCTTCACGATGGCTGAGCTGGACAGGATAGCGTTGGAGGGGGTGGAATACGCGATAAAGAAGGGGTTCGGCTTCGAAAGCGACATAGAGAACACAGAGGAAAGGGGATGCATGGAGCACGCCGACCCGTCGAAGGTGAGCCAGCTGGCGAAGAAGAGAGGGGTGCAGCAGCTTGGCACACTTGGGGCAGGAAACCACTTCCTTGAGGTGCAGCGCGTCGAGAAGGAGGTTGATGCAAGGCTTGCGAAAGCCTATGGCTTATATGAGGGGCAGACCGTAATAATGCTTCATAGCGGATCTAGGGGCTACGGCCACCAGGTGTGCAGCGACTTCCTGGCGACGTTCGCTGATTACCAGAGGAAGAAAGGGATAGAGCTGCCAGATCCAGAGCTTGCGTATGCTTTCATAGGCAGCAGGGAGGCGGAGAACTACCTTGCGGCTATGCGCTCCGCGGTGAACTTTGCATTCACCAACAGGCAGATAATGACAGATTCGATAAGGAAGGCATTTTCAGAGGTGTTCGGCAGGAGCGCCGACGCTCTCGGCATGGAGCTCCTGTATGACGTGGCGCACAACATAGCGAAGCTTGAGGAGCACGAGGTTTCTGGAAAGAAAAGAAAGCTATACGTCCACAGGAAGGGCGCGACCAGGGCGTTCGGCCCCGGAAGGAAGGAGGTGCCGAAGGCTTACAGGGAGTACGGGCAGCCTGTCCTCATACCGGGAAGCATGGGTACTGCCAGCTACGTTCTCGCCGGGCAGGAAGGCGCCATGCGCGAGACGTTCGGCTCCTCGTGCCACGGATCCGGAAGATTGATGTCGAGGCACCAGGCGCTGCGCGAGATACCAATGTCGAAGACGTTCGGGCAGCTCGATAAGAAAGGCGTTGAGATAAGGGTGAGAAGCAGGAAGCTGGTAAGCGAGGAGGCTATGGAAGCCTACAAGAACGTCGATGACGTTGTGGAGAGCATAGAGGGCGCAGGCATATCAAGGATAGTTGCGAGGCTGGTCCCGGTAGGCGTTGCAAAAGGCTGAACCGACGGTATCTGGAGGTAGCACCAACAGAACGTTTATTAAGCCTTTTATGATGATATATATTCGGTCAACTTCTGTTGTCGTTTGTTGCTTTTAATTAGGTGAAAAAATGGTAGTAGTAGCCAGCCCATTATACGCAGTTGCAGCTTCTATAGCGATTGCAGGGGGCTTGATAGGAACGGGAATGGCACAGCAGGGAATTGGTGCTGCTGGAATGGGAATAATAGCGGAGAAGCCCGAAAAGTTCGGGCAGGTTCTGTTCTTCTTCGTTATACCTGAAACTCTGTGGATAATCGGTTTCGTGCTGGGTCTGATACTCCTGTTGCAGATACTCTGATGATGCAGAGGTGTTTGGATAGGTCTTGAAGACGTAGTTAGCAGCATAAACAAGAACGCTGAGAGGAAAGCGGAGCAGGTAGTCCGGAACGCAAAGAAAGACGCTGAGGACTACGAGGCCAAGGCTCTCGCCGAGATGGAAAAATCGTTAGGTGAGAGCGTAGCAAAGGCGAAGTCGGAGGCCGCGCAGCTTCTTTCAAGCATGAAGGCGAGGTCTGATATGGCAGCCAGGCAGATCTACAACGCCGAGCTTG
>JAMCZI010000015.1 GCA_023485545.1 Candidatus Martarchaeota archaeon | reverse complement strand
CTTGATGAAAAGCAACGCCCTTGCTAACAAGCCCTGAGAGTTTGATGCACTGCTCCGTAGGCCTCTCAAGCACATTGAGCACCTTCGAGGCAAGGCCCTCCAGCTCATCTTTGTTCTGCATCTGCTTGCCTACCGCAAGCGCGAGCCGGGCAGCCCCCGCTTCCGCGTTCCTTTTTGACGCGTAGAAGATTATCGCCTGCTTGCCCATCGAGAGCGTGTCTTCCACTACCCTGGCCTCGCTGACAGCGCTTTTGCCCTCCAGTTCAATGCTCTTGTAAGCCCTTGAGCCCTCCTCCTTATAGCAGACGCTGCTTCCGTAGACCACTCCCTTGAAGAGCTTAACAGGCCTGAAGTCGCTCTGGACAAGCTCGGCACCCATCCATTCCGCGATCTCGCCCGCATTGCCGACAGTCGCGCTAAGCGCTATCATCTGCGCCTTGACCTGCCCGAACAGCTTTGTCATCAGCATCTCGAGAGTGGGGCCCCTCTGCCCCTCGCCGATCATGTGCACTTCATCGAATACTATGCAGCCTATGCTGCCCAGCCAGCCTATGCCGTGCCTCATCAGGCTGTCGAACTTCTCGGTAGATACGAAAATCATCTGCGAATCAGCAAGCCTCTGGTCGGTAGAATCAAGGTCGCCGGTGCTCATCGAGCACTTGACGAACGGATAAGCCTCAGAGAATTCGCGGTACTTCTCCCCAACGAGCGCCTTCATCGGCGCAATGTAAACAGCCTTTTTGCCCTCGAGTATTATGCTGCGTATGCACGCAAGCTCAGCAACTAGGGTCTTTCCGCTCGCAGTGGGCGAGGATATAAGCATGTTCGCTCCGCTAAGAAGCCCTCCCCTAAGCGCCATCTCTTGAGGCGGTGTGAACTCGCGGATTCCCCTGCTCTCGAGGGATTCAGACACCTCATAGGGCAGGCTCTTCCTCACGTCGTCAAGATTCATGCTACTTATTCTCAGTTCGGATTAATAACCGTTTCTCGGCCTGCTTCCGCGGTCGCGGTTGTCGCGCCTGTAGCCGCCGTGGCCTCCTTCCCTTCCATAGCCGCTGCGGCGCCCTCCACCGAAGCTTCTCCTCTCGCCTCCGTAGTTGCGGTCGCCGTGTCCCCTTCCGGCGAAGCGCGGCAGCCTGTCCTCTGTCTCGCGCCTCTCCCTGATCATCTTGCCGAACTCCAGGTTGTCGAACTCCTTGGTCTCGAGCTTGACCTTCTCCAGCCTTACTCCAGCTATCCTCTCTATAACTCCGACCATGTGTATCTGCGAATACTCAAAGATGGTGAATGCGCGGCCCTCGCTGCCCATCCTTGCCGATCTTCCTACCCTGTGCACGTATATCTTCGGGTCGTCCGGAGCGTCGAAGTTGATTATGTCGGTTATCTCCTTTATGTCTATTCCTCTCGCAGCGACGTTGGTCGCTATCAGTATGTCGCCGCGCTCGGCCCTGAACTCGCCTATCTGGTGCTCCCTCTTCGCCTGTGTCAGCCCTCCGTGAAGCAGAAGCGGCTTGTAGCCGACTGCCTTGAGCACAGAGTATATGTTCTCTGTGCGTCCCTGCGTAGCTGTGAATATTATCGTCTTCTTCGGCTTGTACTTCTTCATGTAAGCAAGAAGCGTCGAGAACTTGAACGAGCTGCTTGCAACGCAGTATAGGTGCTTTATGTGCTCGGCTGTTATCTCCTCCTCGCTGCCCACGCTGAGCCTCACCTTGTTCTTCATGTGCTTGTCAGCGATCTTCACTATCTCGTTAGGCATCGTAGCAGAGAAGAGCAGCATCTTCCTCACCGCCCTGTTGGTCTTGGCGATTATCCTCTCTATGTCATCTATGAATCCCATGTCCAGCATTATGTCCGCTTCGTCAAGCACCAGGAACTCAACCTTGCTCAGGTCCAGCTCTCCCCTCTCTATGAGGTCAAGCAATCTTCCCGGAGTGCCGACAAGCACCTCAACCCCTTCGCGTAACCTGTCTATCTGCGGGTTTATCGAGACTCCTCCGTAGACTATTCCCACGCGTATGCTCGTGCCGCGCGTAAGCTGCCTCCCGAAGTGGTACACCTGGAGCGAAAGCTCCCTGGTTGGGAGCACTACAAGCATGCGTATGCCGTTGCCCTTCCCCTTTATCATCTGGAGCGTGGGTATCATGTAAGCGCCGGTCTTTCCGGTGCCCGTCTTTGCCCTGACCACTATGTCGTGGCCCTCCAGTATCCTGGGTATGCTCTTCTCCTGCACTTCCGTAGGGGTTTCGAACCCTATCTTCTTCATGTTTTCCAATAGCCATTCATCTATGGCTAGATCCCTGAAATTGCTCAATTGAACACCGTTATCAAAACGAGATTTTACCTGTTTCCCGATTATATCAATGCGATGATATATATGCATTGCGGGAGCGCGAAAGCGCCATACAAAATCAGGCTACCCTATACTTTAGCTCGTCGCTCATCATGTCTGGGCTCCAGAGCGGATCCCATACCAGGTCCATCTCAACCTTGCCTACGCCATCAAGCTTCTCCAGCCTGAGCTGCACGTCCGCCAGTATTATGCTGGTGACCGGGCACATCGGCGAGGTCATCGTAAGGGTAAGCTTTATGTTGTTAGACGAGTCTATGCTTATTCCGTAGAGAAGCCCTATGTCCACTATGTTGGCGTCCAGCTCCGGATCCTTGCACTCCCTAAGCGCCTCAACTATCTGCTCCTTGCTTACCATGTGAATCGCTACTCTTTCCCTCTTAATAAATATAAAACGTTGCTGGCGGCGCGTGTAAGCGCATAAAAATTATGCAACCTCGCTCTTAAGCAGAGCAACGTAACCCTTGTTGAAGTAAAGCTTGCAGGTAAACGGCTTATTCTCGAAAGCCCTGTCCGACCAGAGCTCGTCGAAGTAGAACAGGCTGCCCTTCGGCAGCTTTCCCCTCTCGAACCACTGCGTTATCCCTCCAGTGCTGTTAGCCTCGCCGCTGCTTTCATCGGCCCTGAAGACGTAGATAAGCTTGTCCACCTTGTTGTCGACCAGGCAAATCACCCTTCCTATAAGGTGCGGGCCGGAAAGCTCAATCCCCGTCTGCTCCTTGGTCTCCCTGATGACTGACTCCTTGGGCGAGTCGTCGTCAAGTATCGCACCTCCTGGAGCGATCCATTTTCCGACGTATTCGGTGCCTATGCCCTTGAGCTGCAGCAGCACCTTGCCGCCGCGTATGATGTAGCATATCGAACTCTCGGTCACCATCGGAGAGCCTTTGCTTTGAAAATTTAAAAGTGTTGCGCTACTCCAAGTAATGCTGTGCAAGTCTGGTCCGCTTACTTCACAAACTTTCTGTATATCCTGCGGTACTGCAGCAGCACTGATATGATCAGGAGTGCGACTATGGCGAAGTACGAGTACAGGAATGGGGATACTGCCGCTTTGTGCATGCTAGAGCCTATGCTTACGGTCAGGAAAACGCTCAGGAGGCCTAGGAATGCAATCACCAGCGCGTGCACTGTAAATATCATGCTGAAAGCCAGGCTCCTGTCTTCGGAATTGCCATTTTCACCGATTCGGTAGAACAGAGACGGGAGATTCATAAGATACGGATACTTTTCGAACAGGGTGTACCTGTATCTTATCACAAGAAGCAGAATTGCAAGAACGAGCGTGAAAACAGCCGGGACTATAGCAAGTGCGCTCCTTCCTGTAACGCTGAAATAATATGCGCCTATCATCCACGATGAGAAGACGAGCAGCAACCCGATTACTATCAGAACCTTTGCAGCCTTTTCAAGCCCGTATCTCTTTAGCGCATTGCCAGCCATGCATCCATTTCTGACTAATCATATTTAATGTATGCGGCATTGGCAATACTAAAATCAGGCAGTATCACAACAAATAAGCCTATAATAATGAAGCAACGCGGCCATTGCAAGAAACTGATTGCTTAATCCGCAAACCTCCCGCAGTTTGGGCATGTAGCGATGTGCCTCAGGTACCCCTCCGCCGCACTAATGACATCGCCCCTGCTTGGCCTTACGGAATTATCGCTCTCAAAGAGTCTTTTTGCGTCACCAAAGTATACGCGCCTGGCTTCAACGTGCTCCTCTGAAAGCTTCATGCCCCTAAGCTCAGCATCATCCAAGAAGTAAACGCCGTAGTAGACCTCCTTGTTTACGTGTGATGGTATGCCGTTTTCCCTGTCTCTGGAATAGAAGTCATATGAAGTGCGTACAGATATGGGAAGCAGCCTGCTATCAGAAATGCGCACACCGCATTCTTCCAGTATCTCTCTGCACATCGTTTCGCGTGCGCTCTCCCCTTCTTCCGTCTTGCCTTTTGGGCCCAAGTCCCAGACATCCGGATGCGAAGGCGGCCTTGAATAATGTTCGTTGTTCTGCTTAAGCACAACCAATCCGGGCTCCTTCCCATCGATTACAAGGATTGCCCCATACGACCTGCTCAGCACCTCGTAGATATCAGAGCAACCGTCCAACTCTTCAGGGCTTATGTCGCATCGTATCCCTCTGGCTATGGCTTCCCTGTCATAATCATCCAGCTTCCTGAGATACTTTCCCTGGTTGCCGTTGAACGCGGAAAGGTCAGTTTTTCTGAGATACGCCATGCAATCACTCCAATCCTTTAGTAACCAAGCATTTATCCTGATATTTATGTATTATGCAATAGCAGCAATCCGAACGCATGGAAGGAAAGGTGGAGAAATCTGTATTATTGCGCTCAGCTTTTCATGAAGATTATCAGTGGGTTGATGCTATAAGGTGCTCAACTGCGCAATCTTCTGGTTTTGGGCTTGATGTACTTCGAATATGCGTTTATCAAATCGGTTCTTTCAGGAGCATTTTTTAGCAGAAAATCTGTGAAATTCATATAATACATAGTTCCGTGCATGGTATTATTTGCTGCAACGCGCATACTACGCTCAATATCCCTTTTTTCTCCATCTGAAGTGAAGGCGTCTGTCAGCACTTCTGTAAAATAAATTCCAGCGCGAGCAAAATCATAAACCCTGTCGAAAAATGAATTGTCAAGCATTATTATCGCGTTTGTATTTCTATATTCTGGCACCAACGTAGTTTCTACGATGTACATCGTATAAGAGCCCTTTTTGTTGAGCGAATAGATTGAACTTGCCCTTATTTCGCTGTCCAAAAGCAAACCCCTCTTTGCCTTTTTGAAGTAAGGTTCCTTCAAAGACACAAAATGCCAATACCCTAAAATGTCCAAACGCGCATTGACCAGGTATCCGGAGGAATACGGGCTTTTTTTGAATACCTTCACCCAATTGCCATGCGTGCCTTCCGTTTTTTTTGTCAAGCCCCTCATATATGTATAATCCAAATGGATTAACCGCTTAAGCAACTTATCAAAATCGTATCTCTCGCGTATGAAATTATATGGTACGACCGCGAGCGGTTTTAACATGATATCGCTACCTCAAAAGAATTATCGGTGCACGCGTCTAAAAGTTTTCCGTTTTGTCTTACTGTCTAACAAAGTATAAAACACCAAGCCCCGAGAGGGAGTTGAACCCTCGACCTCTTGTTTTCCTGGGCCCGAATCCAAGGGGCTTACGAGACAAGCGCTCTACCACTGAGCTACCGGGGCGCGCAGAAAGAAGCGCGCAGCAACATTGCA
>JAMCZI010000001.1 GCA_023485545.1 Candidatus Martarchaeota archaeon | reverse complement strand
CAGCAATATGCTTTCCCACCAGATGGCAGTACACACATATCGTGAGCAGGCTTAGCTTCCGAGTTCGGAAAGGGATCGGGCGTTGCCCTGCTCCTATTACCGTTTGGCAGTATTATTCTAACATCAATGCTTATATAATTAACGTTTCAGCTGTGCAACCTGATTCTTCCTGCTCCTTATCGGCGGCGCTATACCACATTCTACCAGATCCTCGACTTCTCTTATCTCGTCCCGTGTGAGCCCTGTGTGGATCAGGCAACTGGTTGCGGATTTTCTGTCCCAGAGGTTGCCGAACGGCCTTATTGCATAAGCTATCTCGTGAAGTGCCTCCTCCCTTCTTTCCTTTGCGAAATAATAGGTTCCCCTACGGAACCAATCCTTGAAAATCTCGTGGAATCCTCTAGCGCCGTGTGCCGTTCTGTTGAAGAAGAATGCGTCGACCATCCCCCCATTGTACATGGTGACAATTGCCAAATGGTCATTTTCACTCATGTTGTCACCGACATGCTTGAGCGCGCTACCGCTCCGCATCCAATCAAGATAAAATTCGGTGTTTATCCGGTCTAAAGCTGGAATCCTCTTCTGATCTTTGTAAACCATACGGCTACATTTGCCTTTTCAGATATAAAAAAGTTTGCGGAGGCAAAGCTGGTCAGTACCAGCCTCTCGCCTTCATCGCCTTCGCAACCCTGTCTACAGCTATTATGTAAGCCGCAGTTCTTGGCGCTATCTTGGTGCCGTTCGATTCGTATTTCTTCTTCAGCGCCATTATGTCGTTGAAGGACTTCGTTATTATCTTGTCGAGCTTCTGGTACACCTCATCCGCAGACCAGTAGTAGCCGCCGATGTTCTGCACCCACTCAAAGTACGAACCTATGACCCCTCCGCTGTTCACCAAGAAGTCCGGAAGGTCCATCACGCCCTTTTCCTGCAGTATGCCGTCCGCATCAGGAGTCACCGGCCCATTAGCAAGCTCGAGCAGCAGTTTCGCCTTGATCTTGTCTGCGTTGTCTCCCCTTATCTGATTCTCTATCGCTGCAGGAATAAGCACGTCTACGTCCAGCTCCAGCAGCTGCTCGTTCGTTAGCTTCTGTCCGCCCTCGTAACCCTGAACGCTTCCTGTTTCCTTTTTGGCAGCTTCGAGCTTTGCGAGGTCAAGCCCATTCGGATCGTATATAGCTCCCTGTGAGTCGCTTATTGCTACTACGTTGGAGCCGAAGAGCTTCTTCGACAGCGTGTACGCGAACATTCCCGCGTTGCCGAATCCCTGGACCGCTATCTTCGCTTTCTTCAGGTCTATGCCAAGCACCTTTGCCGCTTCCCTCATTACAAACATTCCTCCCATCGCTGTTGAGTCGCCCCTTCCTTCGCTGCCCCACACCTCAAGCGGCTTTCCAGTTATCATGCCGAAAGAATCGTGCCTGACTATGTTGCTGTACTCGTCCATCATCCACGCCATTATTTGTGGCGTCGTGTACACGTCCGGGGCAGGTATGTCCTTGTCTGGGCCAACCGCATCCGCTATCGCGCGAACGTACCCTCTTGAAAGCTGCTCGAGCTCGTAGTCGTTGAGCTGCTTTGTGTCACATATTATGCCACCCTTCGCGCCGCCGAACGGCACGTTAGCAAGCGACACCTTCCAAGTCATCCATGCTGAGAGCGCCTTTACCGTGTCAAGCGTCTCCTTCGGGTGGAACCTTATTCCTCCCTTTCCCGGGCCGCGTGCGTTGTTGTAAAGCACCCTGAATCCCCTGAAAACTTTTGTGCTGCCATCACGCATTCTTACAGGTATGTTGACCTCGAGGATCCTCATAGGCTCCCTAAGTATTGCGTGCGCTTCCTTGTCAAGCTTCATAACTTCTGCAGCATTGTCCAGCTGCTTCTGCGCTATCTCAAATGGGTTCAAATCCTCTGCCATATTCTCACTCTCTAGAAACAAATCGCGGCCCAGCCGCAACATATCTATAACGCAAAATAAAAGTTTATATACCTGTGCAAAATAATCTTTACAGAAGTAAAATCCCACCGTGGTAAATAACGCATCAATCCCTTCTGCGCATTCTGTGTAAAATATTGCAAGACAGTTTTCCCAAAACCCCCTACCTAATTCCTATATTCGCCAGAATGCAGAACCTTTTTAAAGCTTTATTAGGAAATTTACCATAGGCGATACAGATGAGCGACTTGGTGAGTGAATACCTAGGAGGGAATACGGGAAGCGTGGCGAAACCAGCGACTACTGAAGCATACGACAGTGCGCAGATAAAGATTGCTACCATAGGCATCGGCGGCGCTGGAAACAACGCAGTCAACAGGCTTATAAAGTCCGGCGTCAAGGGGACTGATTTTGTGGCGATAAACACAGATGCGCAGCATTTCAAGATAATAGACGACAGAATCCACAAGGTGCTTGTCGGCAAGAGCATAACGAGAGGGCTCGGTGCAGGCGGCAATCCAGAGGTTGCGAGGAAGGCTGCAGAGATAGACAGGCAGCTCATAGAGGATGTTGTGTCAGGAGCGCAGCTGGTTTTCCTATGCGCAGGAATGGGAGGAGGAACAGGAACAGGAATAGCTCCTGTAGTGGCCCAGATGGCAAGGGAGCAGGGCGCGATAGTAGTGTCGATAGTCACATACCCGTTTGATGTCGAGAGGGTAAGGAAGGTAACTGCAGAGAACGGCATCAAGGAGCTCAGGAAATACAGCGACAGCGTAATCATACTGGACAACGACAGGCTTGTCAAGCTTGTCCCGAACCTGCCAATGAATGATGCGTTTGCACTTGCTGACGAGGTCATAGCAAAGGCGATAGGAGGGCTGGTGTGGACAATAACGCAGCCCAGCATGATAAACATCGACTTCGCAGACGTGAGGAGCATAATGGGCAACGGCGACGTGGGCTTCATAGCAGTCGGCACAGGAAAGGGCGCTGACAAGGTGCACATAGCGACAGAAGCTGTGCTCAAGAACAAGCTGCTCGATGTCGACTTCGAAGGAGCAAGCGGGGCAATAATACACATATCAGGAGGGGCATCGCTCAGCATAGGAGACGCGATAGAGGCCGGAAGGGTCATAACCGACAAGATGGACGCCAAGGCGAACATCAAGTGGGGCGCGAGGATAATACCTGGATACGACGACATGATAGACATAGTCGCAATAGTCACAGGGGTAAAGGGCGCGAGCATAGTCGGGAAGACCGAGGAGAGAAAGCCAAAGCAGTTCTCCGATCTCGAGTTGATAGGCTGAAAGGCCTATCTCGCTCTTGCATTTAGGGTGGTAAAGATGGAAGACTACACAAGCATGGAATCAAATTTCGCAGTTGTCGGAGTAGGCGGGCGCGGAAGCAACCTCGTCCACAGGCTCAACATGAAAGGGATCAAGAGCGCAGACACAATAGCGATAAACACCGATGCGAAGCATCTAAACATGATAACTGCGCAGAAAAAGCTGCTCATAGGCCGTGACCTGACTAGGGGCCTTGGCGCAGGAGGCTTCCCGGAGATCGCTGCCAAGTGCGCGGACGCCAGCAGGTCAGAAATAATGGACGCACTCAGCAAATACGACATGATATTCCTTGCGGCGGGATTGGGGGGAGGAACAGGCACAGGCGCCGCCCCAATAATAGCGCAGATGGCCAAGGAGATGGGTATACTTGTTATGTCATTCGTCACATACCCCTTTTCAATAGAGAGGAGCAGGATGACAAAGGCCGACTGGGCGCTTGACGGCCTTACAAAGAATTCCGATACGACGATAGTGATAGAGAACGACAAGCTGCTGAGCTATGCACCGAACCTCCCGATGGAGAGGTCGTTCGAGCTGATTGACGACATAACGGTAAACGCGGTGCGCGGCATCGCCGACGCCATAAAAATCCCAAGCATGATAAATCTAGACTTTGCAGACCTGAAGGCGGTTCTCAAGAATGGCGGCACTGCAGTGATAAACATAGGCAACGGTTCTGGGGTAGACAAAGTGGACAAGGCGATAAAGTCGACAAAGACGCACCCTCTGATGAATTTCGACATGCAGGGTGCAAGGAGCGCCCTGATACACATCTCTGCAGGGACTGCACTCACAATAGACGAGTGCAACCGTGTCGCAGAGGGCGTTACTGAAGGGCTCGACTCAAAGGCCAACGTGATACTTGGAGCGAGGCTCCTGCCAGAGCTTGAGGACCAGATAAAGGTCACATCGATAATAACTGGAGTAAAGCCGATACTTGGCAAGGAGGAGTTCGTGTACACAGGCAAGGTTCAGGCAGGGGTTGGCAGCATACTGGACAGCATATACTGATCCAGGGCTGTTATCCAAGCAGCCCCAAAAGGGCGCCAACAACCTAATCTATATAAAACTTTAAGGTCAATCATAACTGTTTTAATTGTTTTAAGCGGGTTTTATCCATGGAAGGAGAGACTACATATTCAACGATGAAGGAGCTGAGGATAGGGCGCTACGTGCTGATAGACGGGATACCGTGCAAGGTCGTAGACATAGACATAAGCTCGCCGGGCAAGCACGGCTCAGCCAAGATGCGCGTCACAGCCATAGGGATATTCGACGGGCAAAAGAAGACGATACTGAAGCCGAGCGACTCAGATGTGGAGGTGCCCGTAATAAACAAGAAGAAGGCCCAGGTAGTATCCGTTGAAGGGAGCAGTGCCCAGGTTATGGACCTGGAGACGTATGAGGTGTTCACGCTACCGATACCTGAAGAACTTCAGGGCAAGCTGAAGTCCGGCAACGAAGTCGAGCTGCTCGAGGCGATGGGCAACAAGACAATATCAAGGACAGTAGGATGAAAACATGGAGATAAAAATAATAGAGGATTCGGAGGAGAAGCTGCTGAGCAGGCGCAGCGTGAAGTTCAGCGTTTCAGAGGATGCGCAGACAGTTTCAAAGGAAGAGGCAAAGAAAGAGCTCTGCAAGAAGCTAGGCGCCAGCCCGGACGCGGCAATCGTATACAGGGTGGACCAGTCGTACGGAGTGAGGCAGTCGTTCTGCTACGCACACATATACGAGAGCGAAGAGGCCCTCAAGGCATCAGAGCCTGCGTACGTGCTCGCAAGGGCGGCCAAGAAGTCCGCGCCCGAAGCGCAGGAGCAGAAGGAGTGACGATTCAGAGGTTTTATAGATGGCAGAAAAAAAGGAGCAGAAAAAGAGCTTCACGCCCTATAAGCAGCACAGGCAGTGCCCGAAGTGCGGTTCAGGGATGGCGGAGCATTCTGACAGGTTTTCTTGCGGCAGATGCGGCTACACCGAATTCAAGAACCAGAAGGCAAAGAAGGTGTGACATTTGGCATCAAGCGCTGGAAGCCGTAATAAAAAAACCAAAACCCGGAAAAAGAGCAATCTACGTTCTGCTGCAACAAAGCGCGCCGCAAAATCCAAAAGGAGCGCAAAGCATGCCGGCGCGGTCAAGAAGGCAATGCCGCAATCGCAGCAATCCCGGAGCGACCCGCCATATATCCGCTATTTTATATACGCAGTAACAATCTTCCTTTTCGCGTTCACTTTCTACACTCCAGTGCTGTTCTATCAGGGCGTTATTACCGAAAATTTCGTCGATCTATACTCCACTATATCGCTTTCGCTCCTTTTCCCTTTCTTGGTGTTCTCATACATGCTGCTGAAGGGCAACACTCTGCGCGGCATAGTATCCGAGCTCGGCCTCGGTAAAAGCAGGATAAAGGCGAGGTATATAGGCATTGGCATAGGCATATTCCTAGTGATAGTGCTTCTTGAGTTAGGCACAGGGGTATTGTCCTCGATAACTGGCATACCACTCCCAACAAACGTCAAGCAGACGCTAGCAGGGTTTCCTCTGTTCTTCTACATATTCACATTCACGATCGCGCCCATAGACGAGGAAATACTGTTCAGGGGCTTCCTTGTGCCAAGAATGGGGATAGTGCTGAGCGCCATAATATTCGCTATACTGCACTTCGGATACGGCTCCATAGTGGAGTTCATCGCCGCGCTGATATTCGGCCTGATAGCTGGATACGCATTCAAGAGGACCAAATCGCTTTACACGACCATAACTGCGCATGCGCTCGTGAATTTCCTCTCGATACTCATACTTTTCCTGATATGATGGGATAGAATGAAATTGCGCGTTGTTTCTGTGCAGCCTCTCTACCAGATAAACGTGGGATACATAGCAAGGGTAGCTGCCAACTTCGGCGTCACAAGGCTATATTTTGTAAAGCCAAGGTGCAGGATACTCGGGAAGAAAGCCATAATGTACTCAAAGCATGGCAGGCGTCTGTTGGAGTCCGCGACAGTGTGCAGCTCAGTCAGCGAAGCAATTTCAGGTAGCGTAGCTGTTGCGACTACGGCAGAAAAGCACAAGAGCTCCCAGTCGTTCTTCAACACCGCGAGCCTGGAAGAGATAGGCGAATCGTTGCGCTCTAACGGTGCGGACACCATATCCATAGTTCTTGGCAGGGACGATACAGGCCTGACGAAGGAGGAGATAGCTGAGTGCGATTATACGTTGTCGCTCGATACCGGGTCAAGATACAAGGCACTTAACATATCACACTCGCTTGCCGTAATCCTGTATTTCCTTACGCGCAATCCTTCGAATGAAATGGAGAAGCACGCGTCTGCGAAAGAGCTTGAGCGCCTGTTTCTCCTGTTCAGTGCAACGGTAAGCTCAATGGATCATGTGCGCAACAAGAAAGGTGTCGCACGCGTCTTCGAGCGCGTGCTCAGCAGGGCAAACCTTTCTTCGGAAGAGGTAGCAGCTCTGTCGGCTGCGTTCTCCAAAAATAAGAAGTAGGCGGACGAAGCATTACTGCTTCGCCTTCCTGTTCTTTACTATCTTTACCTTGGTAGGAGTAAGCATTATTATGCCCTTCTCCCTGTCGAGTATCGCTATGTCCCCATTTATCTTCTGCACGTACTCCTTTATCGTGTTTATCATGGAGTCCCTCGTGTTCGGCCTCTTCGATAGCGCCATCACGTTCAGGAGCAGAATGTTCTTCTTCTGCAGTTCCTCCTCAACCTTCTGCAGGTCGCTCTCCTCCTGCAGCTCGAACGGCTTTACGTAGAAGTCTGCAGGCTCGTTAAGAACGTCAACATCCTCTATTTCAGCAGCATTCATGTACTCCTCGATATTCAAGTCCTTCGAGGATGCACCCAATGATTTCCCAAGTTTGTCGAAAAGTCCCATCAATTCACCTTTATCGCCTAACTATTTTACCTATGCTAATATTTTAATACTTTCTATTTTAGCGGAACATATCCATGGACCGACGGAGAGCTGTGCAGCACTCATAGCGTGCCTCGGCGGCAGACCAGTAATATTTTAAAAGTTGGCATGGATATATTCAAGCTGGTTCGATGATAAAGCTCAAGCGCGTCTACGATAAGGTTGACATAATGGACGGCGAGAGAATACTGGTTGACAGGATGTGGCCGCGCGGCATAAGGAAGAGCACGTCAAACATAGACCTCTGGCTCAAGAACATAGGGCCCTCGCACGAGCTGAGGAAATGGTTCGGCCATCAGCCGAGCAGGTTCAAGATGTTCTCAATACGCTACAAGAAGGAGCTGCGCGACAACAGGACTGTGGATAAGCTCCTTGCCATAATAGACGAAGAGGACCCTGTCACGCTGCTGTATTCTGCGAGCGACACCAAATACAACAACGCCGTGGTGCTTCTTTCCTTCCTTAAGGCTAAGCTTAAGGCGAGGGAGAGGGCAAGGCTGAAAGCGAAGGCCTGAACCAAATGTTGAGTGGTAATCTGGAAGTTATAATAGACACCAGTTCTATACTATTCTCATTCGAATACAGGAAGGATGTATTCGGGATTGTCGAGGCTGAATTTCCCCATGCGACTATGTCAATATCAAGGGGCGTTCTGCGCGAGCTCGCGGCTGCTGCTCTCAACAAGGGCAGGAAGGGCGCTGCAGCGCGTACGGCCCTGCTCGCGGTAAAGTCTAAAAAACTTAAGGTGTATAATAATAACGGGCATGTTGACGCGTGGATAGTGGGAATGGCGCGCGCATCTGGCGGAAAGGTGGCGATAGTCACCAATGATACGCTACTTGTAAAAAGACTCCACAGCTTCCAGGGTTTAAGGATAAGCAAGCTGTCAAAGGATGGCAGGCTCAGATATTGACGCTTAAATGGTGAATTTATGTATAACGTGTATGCTGTAAAAGACACATTCAGCCTTCCTCCCGAGTATTTTGGCAAAAACCTTGAGCTCGCGGCGCAGGACATACTGCAGAGGAAGTACGAGGGCTACTCCGACAAGGACATGGGAATAATACTTGCGATATTCAACGTAAGGGACATAAGCGACGGTGAGATATATCCGGGAGATCCGGGTACCCACCATGAGGCTGAGTTCGACGTCCTTACCTACATGCCGATAGTGAATGAGATAGTGGTGGGCGAGGTTACCGAGCTCGCTGAATTCGGCGCCTTCGTCAGGATAGGTCCTATGGAAGGGCTTGTGCACGTCTCACAGATGGCAAACGACTTCCTTTCATACGACAAGAAGACGCAGCAGTTCACCTCGCGCCAGAAAGGGCTCAACATAAAGAAGGGCGACGAAGTGTTCGCCAAGATATCCACGGTGAGCATGAAGGGGGGCGTGAAGGGATCGAAGATAGCGCTCACGATGAAGCCAGAAGGGCTCGGAAAGCCAGAATGGTTCTCGCTTTCGCAGAAGGGCATAAATTCGAAGAAGCAGAGGCCAAAGAAGTAATTATGGTGATATCATGTCAGACGAAAAAGCCTGCAAGAACTGCGGCCTGATAATAAGCCACGGCGATACGTGCCCGCTGTGCGGCTCAAAGGAGATGTCCACAAAGTGGTCGAGCTACGTCATAGTGGTGAACGCTGAGAAATCAGCAATAGCGAAGAAGCTCAACTTCTCAGTCAACAGCACCTACGCAGTCAATGCGGATTGACTAGGGGGCTTAAGCCTCCTTCTCGTTTTTCTCATTCTCCTGTCCGCTTTCGATTGCAGCTTTTATGTACTCCTCCTGCACGTCGACCTTCTCGAACTCCTTCATGTATGTGAAAAGTGCAGCTATGAGGCTAGCCTTTCCAACGAAGTAATCAGCGTTCTTGTTCACCTTGCTGTCATAAATTAGCGTCGCGTTCTTTCCCTTGACCTCAACCTTGCTCGGCTTGGCGCTGTAAGTGTCGCCTAGCGCCTCAACCTTCTTTGCCGCGTCCTCAAGCTTGGAAGATATCTTTATCTTGTACTTTATGTTCTTTCCAGCATAAGGGTTGTTAGCGTCCACCACAACTCTTCCGGAGTTGACGCTTTTCACGATTGCAGGTGCGTTGTCTATGTTTATTTCCATTCCAGGGACAGGATCTATGTCGTGAGCCCTGAATTCCGAGAGCGGCATCACCCTAACCAGGTCGTCGCTCCTCTCCCCGAAAGCATCCTCTGGCTTGAACGTAAACTCCTTCTCCTCGCCAACGCTCATCTTCCTTATCTCCCTGTCCAGCCCCTTTATCACTCCACCTGAGCCGACTATCACGAGCACTTTGCCGTATTTTATCTTGTCGCTGTATATGCCCTCCTTCTTGGCGCTCTCTTCATAAGTCGTCGCTATGAGCTTGCCTGCGTCGGCATCCCATGCCTGATATTCCATCTCTACAAAATCTCCATCTACGAATGACATAATGCATCAACCTTGAGTATCAAATGCCGCACTGTGCGTGCATAGGAATACAAATAGTTATTTATAATTCTGCAGAGAAATCATTTTATAACTATCCCTGCCATAGGGTTGCTTGCGATAATGGTCCAATGGATGAAAAAAGAAAGAAGAGCTTCCTGTTCTTTGGCTCGCTCTTCGTTGCTGTGATATTCCTATCATCTTACGCCTCGTTCGGCAGCAACGGCAATCCGCTGCAGAGCAACAGCACCACAACTATAAAGGAACCCACCTTCCCAGGCCTTGCTTCAGCCTATGTGAACGGCACAATACTCAAATATTCAAACCACTTCTCCATATCTGCTGCAAACGGCACCAATGCGACGATGCTGGCAGACCTTATCAACAAGATGGAAGCAAACAACTCCATATATAGCTACAGCGGAGGCAACCTCAGCTACTCGATAGACCAGGGCACGATGAACGCCTTCGACATATATAAACTGCTGCGGAGCAATAACATCAACGCCAGCTTTTCTGTGACAAGCATAGTAAAACTTCCCGCAAAAGCATACCTAAACACAAGCAGCAATTCATACTACACAGTGCTACCTAACGCAACCTACCCACTCTCGCTGCCGTCGCTCTTGAGCATAGGCAGCAACGTCCCTATACACATACTTGCAACTGGTATATACCAAAACAACAGTAGCGTATACAAAGTGTCTAAGGGCAACATAAAGGTTACTCTAAAGTAATACCCTCGTTTTAAGCTTCTACATCCTCTTTAGGATGGTGCTCAAGTGCCCTTCCTATGGCAGAAAGCTTCTGCATATCCAAGTAAGAGTCGTTCTTTCCTATTCCAGAACCTATTACGTACTTCCTTATCGCCTCCGGCTTGATCCCCCTGTTCCTGAATCCCATTATTGTTGGGGCGCGCGGATCGTCCCACCCGCTCAGCCTGCCTTCCGCTATTGCCCTCCTTATGTCTGACTTGTGTGCCATCTCACCCTTTACCTTAAGCACACCCACTTCTAGGATATGTGGTTTCTCCCAGCCAAAGTCCTTGAAGACATACTCCTGCTTCATCTGGTTTATCTCGTGCTCCTTCCCGCGTATGACAAGATTTATCCCAAGTTCGTGATCGTCTATCGCAGCTGCAAAATTGTAGAGCGGCCATACCCTGTATTTGTCCTTTGTAAGCGGGTGCTCCTCATCTATTATCCTGAACATTACCCAGTCGCGCACCGAAACGTTCGAATGCGACATATCGGTCTTGAGCCTGAGAACGGCTTCTCCTTCCTTGTAGCTGCTCATCATCTTTTTCCATCTTTCCATGTTCTCTTTAGCATCGAGAGATCTGCATTTGCATTCAATTCCGTTAAGCCTGTTGCTGTGCATCGTCTCCTTGTCGCATGTGCATACATAAGCCATTCCAGACTCTATGAGCTTCTCAGCGTAAGAGTAATACAACTCCATCCTGTCGCTCTGCTTTATGACTTCAGCTATGTTGCAGCCCAGCCACTCCACGTCCTCAACTATCGATGTGTAAGCCTTAAGTATGGGCTTCTTCGTTTTAGGGTCTGTGTCCTCAAGCCTAACGTAAAACTTTCCGGAATACTTCTTTGCATATTCGTCGCAAAGAATCGCCACCTTGGCGTGGCCTATGTGCAGGAAGCCGCTCGGGTTCGGCGCAAAGCGCGTATTGACGTGCATTCCAGCAGTCACCCACTGCAAATCCGGGAGCCCTTCCCTCTGCTTCTTTTCAGGGAAAGTATATTTTGATACCTCAAGCTCGACCTCGCTCCTACTCAGCCCGTTGACCCACTCAACTATGCTGTTGACCAGCTCAGCGGTTTTCGCCCTGTCCTTCTTCGAGTCAGGAATCTCCGCAAAGACCTTGCTTATCACAGGGCCAGCTTTTGCAGTTCCATAGTCGAGCGCGTTCTTAAGCGCATGTTTGCGTGCAACATTGATTATGTCCTCTTCAGAAATGTAATCACCCGTATAACCTATCCATGTCGGACAGGAGGATTTTGGCTGCATCAAGGTCGCCAACCTTACTCAGATATTCCAAAACCATCCTCGCATCGGCGTACGCTTTCTTCAGGAAGAGCGCATACCCTATATAGTAGAACAAGTTGAGGTTGACCTTCCCGTCGCGTATCATCCTGTCGCAGTGCTCCAGGAGGCTTTCCGCCTTCTTCATGTGTGCGTGCATCACAATTTCTGCATAGTCCTTCAAGTATGTGTTCTCGTCCCTCTTTATCCTGCCTAAGTGGTACTCTGCGCCCTTCACATGCCCTAGCTTGATCTCAGCGAGAAATGGTATGTACTCCATCGACATGCCTCCTTCCTCAGCTGCGTGCTTCTCGGCAGCCTTGACCGAGTGGTTGAGCAGCATCTTCGCATGCAGCATGAGCTTTTCGGAGTTCTCCCTATGCACCGCATTATCTTCCATAAATCCGTCGAGGTCATAGCGGATCTTTTTGAGCTCGTCATTTGAGTAGCGTATGTAGAACAGTCCCGCAGCGAGCAGGAATCCTGGTTCTGAATGCGCCGACAGTTTTGTGTCGAGGGCTTCGGCAGCCTTCTCCAAATCCCCTTTGGCGCAGAGCTTGTTTATTTGTGCATTTGCAGCAACCAGCGCATTGTCTGAGGCAGACACGTCAGCTTTCCTCTGCGAAAGCGGAGCCTCGCACACTCTGCATATGCCGAAATGGCCGAACGCAAGGCTCTCTGTGCCGCAATATACGCAGTAGAGCTTCTTCGCCCTGCTGCAGAATCTTTCCATCGCAGCCACGTAATAGTCGTTTGGCAGGCAATCACCTCTTCTTTAGCACGGCGAACATGTGCAGCATGTCGTATGGCTCTATGGCTACGGTCTCAATGAGGTCATACGCCACGCTTAGCTTTTTCAGCTCCTCTTTAAATACCTCACTGGGTTTTCTTGATATGTCTATGCTCTGCGATTTAATAGCGAAGTATGCGTATCCTCCTTTCGATAGGAATCTGCTGTTGGCCAGCAGTAATGCAGCCTGGTCCCTTGCCGATGCGTCCTGATAAAGTACGCTGCATTCGCCAACAATATCCGAATAACTCTCTGCATCGCTAGCATCAGCTAGTATCGGCAGTATGTTGCCCTTTTTCTCGCATACTTTGACGAGTTCACGCATGTTCCTTTCAGAGAGCTCCACGCAGTACACCCTGCCGCCACTGCCAACGATGTCGCTCACATGGCTTACTGTTGTGCCAGTAGCCCCACCAATGTAGAGCACCGATTTTCCTGCGCCGAAGTGGAATTCCTTGAGGCCGTTCATTATCGCCGCAGCCAGCTTGCTCCTGTACGGGTTCCAGCCCCTGTACTCTTCTCCACTGATGCCTATGAGCTCCTCTCCGTAGACAGCATATCCAGGGGTTATGTTCTTCGTGAAGAGCCTGCCGTTTATGCGGTATACTCCATCAAAAAGCCTTTCAGGATCCATAATGAATCATAGGGGTTTACCCTTGCAAAGTTAAATATTTATCCTGCAATCATACTTACGGTATCCATGGCAGAGGACATCGTGATTAAACGCTTCCTTTCGGAACTGATTTCAAGGCTGTCGGCCACAAGCGACTACGACAGGATAGCATCCGAGTTCTCATCAATATCCAGGGAAATACTGGGCATAGAGCACCTGGAACTGGTCCTCCCATCCCAAGAGAAGAAGCTCGGGAAGCTGGAGGAGTACGTGTCAAACACAGGGAAGCCGTATGTCGACAACCAGCTGAGCGACTATTCAGCATTCCCGGAGCTCATAGAGCTCAAGAACAAGGGATTCCTGAGCTGTGCGGCAGTGCCATTCGTATCCGGAGGAAAGGTGGGCTCGATAGCCAAATTCGCTTCGACATCGCAGGAGAAGTTCAGCAACGACGTTCTCAGCATGCTGAGTATAGGCTACTCGTTCGTCGGCTCTGCCATATCCTTCAGGTCAGAGTCGCGCAAAGCCGCAAAGCTTACAGACTATTTTGACGGTTCGTTCAATTCTCCGGTGCCACAGCTGATCATAGACGAGACCGGAAAGATAATAAAAGCGAACAAGGAGGCGACAGCAAGGTTCGGCCTCTCGGTGCGCGGTGCAAACATATCCTCCATAATGGGCGAGCCGCAGCAGCTGAGGAGTGCATCGCGGAAGCAGACATTCAGGCTTCCATTGAGGGACGGCACACAAAGCGTGTACACCGCAACGCTCAGGCCAATAAGCTCTTCACTTTCGATAGTCAGCATGCAGGACGACACTGCGCGCACGATGGCGAGCGCGATTGTCTCGATAATCCCGTCAAGCGACTGGGTCATGCTCGCCCAGCTCTCAAGCACGATGTCAATAACCTCTATCAGCGCTTCGAAGAGATGGCTTGGGGACTATGGCGCAGATGCCATGCTTGGAAAGGATGTTTCAACCATATTCCCAGAGCAGTCGCGCGAGCGTATCCGGAATGGAATATCATCGCTCAAGGAGGGAGGTATCTACTCTGCTTCTGACAGGGTAAGCATCGCAGCACAGCCTGTACGGGCTGACATATACGCGATGATGCTCTCAGGCATAACCTACCTTTTCGCGGTCAACACAGAGGCGCTCGATTATGCAAGGGACATGAAGATTGCGCTGGAGGACTTTATAAGCGAGACGACAGACTCTGTGATGGAGGTGGATGAGCTAGGCTACATAAAGGACTGCAACATATCCGCATCGAAGGTGCTAAGCACAACAAAGGAGGAGCTGGTGGGGAAGCAGATAAAGGACCTGTATGCAGATCCCACGCTCCTTGACAGGGACTTCTCGTACGCCAGGAATGGGACCAAGATAGACAACTCGTATGCCGACCTTGTTATCGACACAAAAGACGGCGAGGAAAGGATTCTGGTACCTGGCACCCATTCGATCCGGGTGATACGCGACCGCACAGGCGCAATGCGCTACTTCATAATATTCAAGGAGCTTGCAACGAAGCGCACCATATCCGACCTAGAGCAGCAGCTAAAGAACAGCACGCAGGAGGTCAAAAAGCTCAGGTCGATAGGGGAGCAGAAGACCGATTTCATATACAACATAGCGCACGAGCTTAGAACTCCACTGACAAGCATAAGGGGATACTCGAAGCTGATATTCGATGGCAATGCCGGAGAACTCTCCCCAACACAGAAGGACTTCCTTTCCATTATACTCTCGGAATGCGACAGGCTTACCCTTATAATAACGCAGGTGCTGGATGCGTCGAAACTGGAATCCGAGAAGAAGGTCAAGCTCGACATACGCGACGTCAGCCTGCAGCAGATGAGCGACAATCCAGCAATAGCAGGGCTGAGGGAAACTGCAATGCAGAAGGGGCTATCGTTTGAGTGGAACGTCGACTATGACGTGCCCGCCATACGCGTTGATCCGAACAGGCTCGTCCAGGTATTCGTCAACCTGATAGGGAATGCAATAAAGTTCACAGATACCGGGGGCATAACTGTCCACGCTTACATGAAGAGCAAGAAAACTCTAATGGTCAGCGTCTCGGACACAGGCATAGGCATAAGCGAGGAAGACAGGCACAAGCTCTTCAGGAAGTTCTATCAGGCGCCGAAGAAGTCGCTTGTAACCCAGCCAGGCAGCGGCACCGGGCTCGGGCTCTCCATAACGCGCGAGATAATACATCTATTCGGAGGCAAGGTGGGCCTTGACTCCACTCTTGGAAAGGGCAGCACTTTCTATTTCACAATACCTGTTTCAAGGAAGCCCCGCCAAGCCCAATGATTCCACGAACAATGGCATCATTAGCAACCTATAATAAATTTTTTTGGGTTATCTCACTGTGGTATTATGGCGAACCCTGAGACGACCTCACAATTACTGGACTTCATAAACAGCAAGCAGCAGATAACCTATAACGACCTGTCTGAATACTCCCTATCAAGGGGGATACCAGAGTCGGAGCTCAAAGCCGCGCTCCAGGCCATGGAGTCATCGAAGAAGGTGGCCAGCAGGAACAACGGCGGGATACTCACATACTATACAATAGATGAGAACGAGATAAACGACGTGCTGATAGTCGAGGACGACAAGAACATAAGCAAGCTGGTCGCGCTCTCGATAGGGAGCGGCTACAACATCTCCCAGGTTTACGACGGGGGAGAGGTCCTCCCGTTGATAAGGAGCAGGAAGCCTGACCTTATCATACTTGACCTCATGCTGCCTAACAAGGATGGACTGGATATATGCCAGACCATAAAGAGCGACCAGAACCTCAACGACATAATAGTCATACTGATAAGCGCGATGGACCCCACGAGCAACAGGTTCAAGGGCATAAAGTACGGCGCCGACTACTACATAAAGAAGCCGTTTGATCCACAGGAGCTGAAGAGCCTAGTCACAATATTCCTGAAGAAGAAGGGCAAGAGGTTTGATCCCCTGATAGACCTGCCGGACATGGAGGGTATAACAAAGGCGATAGAGCGCTCAGTGAAGGATGGCATGTACACAATAGGCCGCCTAAGGGTGGAGAACCTTGGCTCATACACCGAGAGGTTCGGCGAACGCTCCGGAATAACCATACTTCGGCTCATATCACAGCTGCTGCAGGACACCGTCGCAAGCATAGGCGGTGACACCTACGCTGGATTCCTCAATACAGACGAATTCCTGATAGCCGGGGCGAAGCAGAACGTTGACGATGCAGTCAGCAGGATAAAGCACGAGTTCGGAATGGTGCTCCCATTCCTTCTCCAGGACGAAGGCTACAAGATGCTCGACCTGGGCGTTGAAAGCCTGTTTGAATCGAACGAGGTGCCAAAGCTCTCCCTGCTCTTCATACCATCGGAGATGGACAAGCTAATAGAGAGGCGCGCGACGATACTGAAGAACAAGGGCTATGACTCATCGAGCAAGTCGATAGGCTCATACACTTATGAGGAGCTGCAGACCCTCTTCGGCAAGGGCGACCTAGATATAAAGATAACGCGCGATTCGAAAGGCATGCATCTTCATGTAAGCAAAACTGGCGACTAGGGGATGCTCTTGCTATCCAAAATGAGAGTTGTACTCCCTAACAAGCGGCAGGGGCTGCAGGCCTCGCTCGACATGATGGTCTCCTATGGAATAGCTCTCCTCATAATAGCGATAGCGCTTTACGTAGTGATAACCGTAGGCTTCTTCAACACAAAATCCGTAACAAGCGACTGCATAGCTTCCCCTGGATTTGCGTGCACAACATACACCATAGCGCCGAACGGCACGGCGGTGTTCGTCATATCCCAGTCGACTGGGGGCACTCTTACAATAAACGGCGTAGCATGCGCCACGTCGCCAAACCCCAATGGCAACGGCCCTGCATACGGCAACCTCGGTGTGCAAAGCCCCTCACAAGTGCCTGTGTTCTACCCGTATGGGGTGCCTGACAGCATAGTGATGTACAGTGGATCCGCAAATACGATTGAGACAAACTGCTACATCGGTCCAGACAAGCTCGCCTCCGGAGGCCTTGGAGACAGCTTCACCGGATATCTTTGGCTAAACTATACATTCTCCGGGCTGCCAAGCAACATAAACAATGTGGAGCAGGTAGCATCATTCACAACAAAGTTCACATGAGGCTCAGAAAAGGTTAAAAACTCTAAAAGAGAGGTCAGAAATCGTGATGTACAAAGCGTTCCTGCTGTTCGCGATGGTTGCCGCTGCTTTCGCGGCTTCAATTTCGAGTGCTGCAGTAGTCCACATAATAGAGCCGTACGCTCTTAACGCCACCAACGGGACCACAATCCTGCTGGGCAAGGTCGGCCCAGGCCAGACGTTCTACATAACGATAAACTCCACTACTGACAACTCGACCGGCTTTCCAGTAAATTACGGCTGGAACGTGCTGAACGCGTCGTTGCTTCCTCCCGGATGGTTTGCGCAGCCCCAAAGGACTGATTCGCTTTCCCCTACTCTTGAGATTAGGCCGTCGCCTTCAACGCCAAACGGCACCTATGCATTCAAGGTCACTGCGATAAATACTGGCAACTATTCGGGGCTTGGAAGCGTGACTTTCATAGCTTTGGTGAATGTCACCCCTGATGTCTTCTCGATATCGGTATCACCGAAGGTGCTGCATGCTGTTATAGGAGTTCCAGCAGATGTGCAAATCAACATTTCCAATTTCGGCGTGTCAGACAACCCATTCCTAATAAATGCGTCTGGTTTGCCGGCTTGGAACAGGACCCTGCAGGTCATAGCGCTGCACGGTACCTCAAAGACATTCCAATATCCGATAGTCGAATCAACTCCAGGAACGTATCCTGTCAACATAACCGTGTCTTCAGTATCGAGCCCGCTTGTGAAGCAGAGCTCGCACATACAGATGGACATACCTCAGTCGCTTGGCAACGACTACGAGGCGCTCGGCTACGGCAACCTCCTGTTCCCGATAATCTATGAGCCTGTTTATGCAGTGCTTTACATAATCGACCTTATCCTGAGGTGAAAAGATGGCAGCCAAAAGCACGAAGCAAGGCAAGATAAAACTAACTCCAGTAAAGCTGCTTTCGCAGCTTGATTTTGCGCGCTATGTCGCAGAAGGCTACCTGCAGGCAGCTCCGGTCATGCTGATGAAAACTGCCAGTGGCAGATACTCAACGATGGCGTATGGTGAAAGCCTCAAGAAATCAAGGATAACCTACTATTACGAATCAAGCGAGAAGCCTGGAATGATGCTGTACAGGAATAGTGACGGAAGGGAAAGGCTTGAAGAGGCTGGAGAGGAAGGAGCTGCAGGAGATGTCAACGCAGTCCCGATAAGCCCGATAGAAGTATCGCCATCCGCCTTCTCGTTCACTGCGAAGCCCGAAGTTATCACGGTAAAGGCGCTGGATTACAAGCCGATGCTCAAGAACATCGCCCTAAGGTCTTCCATATCAGATTCGGGATCGGAGAAGGTATATTCATTCATAATGGACGGCGAGAGATACATAGGCTCGTTCACCGCCCTTCCGGACGATGAGCAGCAGACCTTCATGTACTCGAAAATCGGAAGCACCAAGGTATTTAACTTTTTCAGATACAACTATACTGCTGGCACGGTAGAGGAAACCGACACAGTACGCAGCAGTTCGGACATATACGTACGCGTGATAAACATCGCGGAACCGTTTCCGTTCAAGTTTGATTAGGCCCGAATAGCTCAGCGGCAGAGCGACCGGCTGTTAACCGGTAGGTCGCAGGTTCAATCCCTGCTTCGGGCGATGCGCTTCAAGTCAATGCCCCTCAGGCTTGTACATCTTTTTATTTATTCACTGCCTTAAGTAGCTCGTTGAGACGCGCTTCTGGAGTTGACAGCGCCGTTAAGTGGTTAAGTGGAGTTCCTATCCGGAGAGCAAGAAATTGCCGCAAAGAAGTATATTGACATGGCTGCTGAAATAGCAGAAAAATCCACCTGCCTCAGGTCTAAATGCGGTGCTGTAATAATCAAGGGCAATGAAATTATAGGTTCAGGCTTCAATTCGCTTCCTCTGGGTGAGCATCCTGATCATTGCATCAAGGACGAGCTTCCTTCCAATTTTAAATCTGACAGGACTTGCTGCATGCACGCGGAGCAAAGGGCAATAATTGAGGCGCTAAAGACAAATCCGGATAAACTTGGCGGCTCCAGGCTGTACTTCGTAAGGCTGGACGACAATGGCAACAAAAAAAGTTCAGGAAGCCCGTATTGCACGATATGCAGCAAGATGGCCCTTGACAGCGGCGCCTCTGAATTTGCCCTACTGCACGACAAGGGCATATGCGTCTACAACACCAAGGAATATAACGAACTCTCATTTCAATTCAAAGGATAAGTCGTACGTCTCTTAGCTACACAAGATTCTCCCAATTGAAGTAGCGTTACAAGGAATATGAAACTGCACAAGATGTAACACTATGTAAATGCTACGCTGTCCTCCATTTAAATAATTTAATCTGTGTATGTCCAATATGGAGCAGTACGACAAGGAGTTCCTGGATTACATGCTGTCAAAGTACAAGCTCACCTTGAATGAGGCTACAAATGGCACTGAATCCCAGATAATAACTTTCGCCGTCGCATGGGACGTGTGGAAGCATGCTAAGGCCATCTATTCAAGTGCAGACAAAGAGAGCATAAGCGGATTCATGTCAAAGGATCATTCAAGGCTTGATAGTATCTTCCAGAAGTTCCTGGCATCTAATAATTCCGACGACAGGAAGCAACTCTTTCTAGAATTCAAAGCAGGTTTGGAACGGCACATGGGCTGGGAGGAAAACATCCTGTTCCCGGCGGTGAAGCAGAAGTTAGGAGACGATTCTGCAATGATAGATGAGCTTATAATGCAGCACGACAGGATGAGGGAAGATTTAACAGGTATCACTTCTGGTCTGAAGACCGGCAACGCAAGCATTGAAACAGATATGGAACAGCTGCTCTCTGCACATGACAAGATGGAAGAGGAAGGCATTTATCCATGGGTTGACGATAATATTGAGAGCAATGAAAAAATTGTGATTCTGTCAAAAATCCGCGATTCAATACGTTAAACCGCGGCCTTCTTTTTGCCTATTATCGTTTTCCAAATGTTGGCCGCATGCATGATAACCGCAACTAGCAAAACAGCAAGGCCAAAGAAGAGGACTAGAACGTCTTTCTGGCTTGTGAGTGCGACGCTTTCGAATGCTATTATTCCTGCATTCAGAAGAGCATATTCTACGATTATCATCTTATAGTTGGTTCCGCTATGCCTTGAGACTCCAGGAACGAAGATGTACGAAACTCCGAAAATCAGCTGTGTCACAAAGCCGTAAAGCAGAAGTATGAATATCGGATCCCTGCCCACCGGTATCATGCCTGAGATTTCAAGTGCCAAAAGAATGGTGCCAACTACAAAGTAGAGGAATCCTGTGGCTATGTACAACCGCGCCATCCTGCTTGTTCCTGCTACATTGTCCATAAAAGCACCAGAATCAATTAAGGCTGCATTATTTATATACTATAACATTCTTCCGCACTTTCGCACTTGGAGTAAGCTCGTGATCCCTAACGTTGGTTGCACTGAATATATGTTTTACTTTAACGCCTCTAATGGTTAGCGCATCGGCTATCAGCGACCTGTGGCATCTCCACGGCACTGCCTCTGCGCACATCAAAACTATGTGCTTGCCTATTGACATCTTCATCAGTTTCTTGATGCCGCTTGCAAAGTCCTCCGTCTGCATGTAGTCCGCAAAACCCCTGAAAGATGCGTTGCGCCAATATGTATTTACTGAATCTTTGGACGGATGCCTCAAGCCCCCTAGCTCTTTCATGTGCTTGTAGCGTATGTGGTGCCTTTTCAAGCCGGATTCCAGCCTTTTCTCGTTAAACTGTGGGTTGACCCTAGATTTTGGTATGGTTCGCACATCGACAACTTCGTCTATCCCATATGCCTCCAAAACCTTTGCAAACTCTCCAAACTTTCGCGTCGAATGGCCTATGGTGAAGACAATATCCTTATTTTTTGGCATTGTATGCGGCCTTTTTTATCTCTTTCAGTTCGTCTATCCTTACCTGGGCACGACCTCTTATAGGGAAGTGCATAACGTACACTTTTGAGCTGTTTATGTCCTGTTGCCAGCCGAAATCAAAATTATTGCTTCCCGTAAATTTTGAATACGTGATCCTTCCTATGAAGCATACAATCTTGGGGTGATTAGACGCTATTAAACGCGAAATCTTCCTTATGCCATTATCTTCCTCTCCTTTTCTGAGCTGTGACACATCGCGCGAAGGCCTGTCTATTATGTTCGTAAAATTGAGGTTGTATGACTTCAGGAATTTATTTCTATATATGCGCTTCAAGTTCTCGTCATTTCTGAGGTTTTCCATATCTTCATTTATTATGCCAGAGCGGTTCAGAAGGTACCAGAACATCTTGTTGTTCGAAAAAGGCACGCCGCGACTGTACGAACCGTAGTGTGGATTTATCCCTACAAACATAATGCTGGCGTTCTTCGAAGAAACGTATTTTATCATTCAAACGCACATTTATTCAATAAAACTTCCTGAAGTCAAAAACATAGCCAAACCCAGCAAAATCTGATTCTGTGCAGGTGCGACAACTAAGCCACCCTTTTTATTATGTGGTATCCGAACTGCGTCTTCACCACCTGCGAGACTTCACCCACTTCAAGGCCGAACGCCGCCTTCTCGAACTCCCTGACCATTACCCCTCTCCCGAAGAAGCCGAGGTCCCCTCCCCTCTTCCTTGAGCTGTCTATGGAGTTCTCCTGTGCCAGCTTCTCGAAACTCTCGCCCTCCTTTATCCTCTCAAGCAGCTGGTTGGCTAGTGACTGCTTCTCGACAAGTATGTGCTCGCACCTGATCTTTTCGGCCATGGTAAGTCTTTACAAGCCTGTTTTTTATGTTTTGCCGCATAAGGAGTTTACTTTCCAATCTGGATTGCCAGGCCATCTGCATTTCAGATTGTCCATATCCTATCAAAATGGCCGATACCTGCGCAATCGTAAAAAACTAAGTTTTTCACAAGTATTTTATAAACTATTTACGTATACATAAGCGATTAGCATGGCAGGCAAAAGCGCTATAGCGGCGGGAATAGCTATAATAGTAATCATAATAGCGGCGGTGGCGATAATAGGCTTGCAGAGTGCATCTCACGTATCGCCTTCGACCAGTCCGACTACATCAACAACGGCAGTATCGCACACCACTACCGTATCTTCCGGTGTCCAGGCATCGCCTGTCATACTAACTGATCCAGCAATAGTACCATCAGGCACAACTGCGCTGACGATTAACTATTCATCGATAAGGGTTCATCTTTCCGGCACATCCTCCGGATGGGTCAATGCAGCTGGCAGCGGAAGCATAAACCTCCTGTCGCTGGTCAACTCAAGCAAGGTCATAGGCAGCGCGAATCTACCAGTTAATTCGACTGTTGACATGGTGAGCTTCAACGTGACCTCCGCAGAGATAACGATAAACGGCACAACGAGCAGCGTGACTTTGCCAAACCGCAACGTCACTGCACACATAACCGGTGCATCAAAGCTCAATGCAACATCAGGCTTCCTGATGGACCTCTCGCCTACAATAGCGACGATATATACCTCCAATTCAACAATATTCGTGATGGTTCCGTCAGTCAGGGCAATAGTAATTGGGGGCAAGAACGTCTCCAGCCATGCAAGCATAGGTTCTTCGGCAAGGCTGAACGACAGCGTCAAGGCCAGGCTTGAGGCTATAAAGCCCAATATCAGCATAGTTTCGTCATCCATAAGCTCTGTCGGAAACAGGACAGAAATATCCGTAACCGTTAAGGACAACTCAAACCGCAGTGTAATGCTAAGGCACATGCTCGTGTTCGGCAACTACAGCGTTGTAGTCAACCCGCTTTCCGGGTTCAACACAACTGTGATGGTCGGTGCGGATGGCCACATAAACCAGAATGGCAGCTCAAGATTCAACATATCCGAGATAGAATCAGGCGACTTCGCCAGCGCTAGTGCCGATATAAAGGACAGCGCCAACGTTCCTACCAACGTGATAAATGGCAGTGTAAGCGGCAATGTACGTGGGAATACTGGCGGAAATGTCATCTCAACCGTTTCGAATGTGGTTGCTTCAAATTCCAACGCAATTGCTCCAAACGGCTCAACCAAGTCGCCATCCACTTCCAATGAATCTGCCAACGCTTCCGAGCACGACTCCGCTGAGTTCGGCCTGGTAAAGGAGGGCATAGCCGTGCAGCACATGCGCGTGTTCAACTTCCTGCTGTCAAGCAATGGAACGATGTTCCTCCCCTCTGGCGCGAATGACTTTACAAATTCGGGATTCGGCTACAACCTGAGTGCAGGCGCGACGCAGACGTTTACGTTCAACGGCACCCTGTCATTCGGCGATGGGCATATAAGCATAACTCCGCAGAACGGTACTGCTTACAAGGTTGTAGTTGGCGGCGAGGAGTCGGCAGCCGCATCAATGAATGTCACTGCAACGTAAGCATCTCCGCAAATCCAAACCGAGGCAAAAGCTTTAATCGGTTCGCATGGATAGGATAGCGGTAGTAGGATGAAGATAAGCTTCAACGGCAAGGAGACTGTTAACGCTCCTGTATCAAAGGTGTCGGAATTCGTCTCCAACCCTGACAAAGTGGCATCATGCATACCGGATTCCAGCGAATTCAAGCGTCTTGACGAGAGGAGCTTTGCAATAAAAGTCTCTGTAGGGGTCGGCACAATAAAAGGGACTTTTTCTATATCAGGATCATTCGAAACCCCTGGAGAGAATCAGTTTACCTACAGCCTCAGCGGCGCGGGGTTCGGCAACAAGGTTACCATAAAGCTGTCTGTCCTGCTTGAGCCTCTCGGAAGCACCACCCTCCTTGACTGGAACGCAGATTTCGACCTCAGCGGCATAATAAGCGGCCTTGGCGCCGGTATAATACGCAAGGTTAGCGAGGAGAAGATAGGAATCATAATAAGCAACGTGAAGAAGGCTTTAGAGTCCGAAACATAGAAAAGCGTTCAAGATTTATTATTATCCTGAGAAGGCAAACCGGTGCGCGCATGGAAAAGCTTTTCGAAAAATCGATCAATGACCTTAGCAAGCTTTACGAGTTCTCAAAGGAAGAGCTTAAGGTTCTCGATGATGCTGACAAGGCGGCAGACGAGCTTTCCGAATCAGAGTTTGAGCATTACATAAAGAGGGAGGTCAATCCAGACCACGCCAAGGTGCTCAGCAAATATAACGTACTTGGAGTCCCGATAAGCGAGAAGTACGGCGGCAGGGGGTGCAACCCTCTCATATCCGTCCTTGTCAAGGAGAGGCTGGGCCAGCTTGGCATGGGCCTCTCAAGCTTTGTCAACGTACAGATGTTTCTTGGGGAGATGATGCTGGAACGCTGGGGCACTGAGGAGCAGAAGAACAAATACCTTGCTGACGCGGTTCACGGCAAAAAGATAATAGCGTACGGTCTGACCGAGCCCGAGGCTGGCAGCGACCCAAGCTCAATGCAAACAACATACGAGAAGAAAGGCAGCAAGTACGTACTCAACGGTTCCAAGTACCTGATAACCAATGGCTCGATAGCCGACATTATAATAATATTCGCGAGGGCGAAGGACAACCCGAAGGAGCACAGCGCGTTTATCGTCGATACGAAGAGTCCAGGCTTCAGCATATCGATGCGCATGGAGGAGAAGATAGGCATATTCACGTCCGACACTGCCATGCCCGAGCTGGAGAATGTCGAGGTTGGAGAGGACGCCGTATTCGGCGGGATAGGCATGGGGATGCACGTCGCCTATTCCGGTCTGATGAACGGCAGGACTGGCGTCGCATCCGCTTCAGTAGGGGTGATAGACGCATGCCTCAACGCTGTCGTGGAGCGCGCACAAGAGAGGGTGCAGCACGGAAAGGAGATAGGCAAGCACCAGCTCATACAGAATCACATAGCCGAGATACGCCAGAACCTTGAGATGGCGCGCTGGCCTGTCTATTTCGCCGCAATAAGAAAGGCGGATTATGAGAAGGATCCGACAAACAAGGACCTTATAGAGGAGCTTGATTTCAGGATATCCCTGGCAAAGAAGATTGCCTCAAGGCTGGCGTTCGAGTCAGCCGACAGGGCAGTGCAGGTTTTTGGAGGGTTTGGCTACTCAATACTATCTCCGGCGGGGAGGCTTTTCTGCGACAGCCGCGTCGCCAGGATATACGAAGGGACTGACGAGATACAGACGCTGAAGATAGCTGAGGGCGTGCTAGGAAAAGACTTTGCCGCATTCAAATAGGCATTTGCATGGAATACAAGACGATAAATGTATCGCGCTCCGGCCGCGTCACGATATTATCCCTTAACAATCCGCAGAAGATGAACGTGCTGGGAAGCCAGATGATAAATGAGCTCTCCGATGCATTGAAAAGCATCGAGTCGGACAATTCATGCGGGGCGGCAGTGTTGCGCGGCGAGGGCGGGAAGGCCTTCTGTGCAGGCGCGGACGTTGCATATCTCTCATCCCTGTCTGGAGAGGCGATAGGCAATTTCGTAGACGCACTGCGTGAAATCCTTGTGGACATAGAGGCGGCTGCCAAGCCGTTTATAGCCGCAATAGAAGGGTTCTGTCTCGGCGGAGGGCTGGAGCTCGCGATGGCGTGCGACATACGTATTGCAGCCGAAGATTCAAAGTTTGCGCTGCCCGAGATCAAGCTTGGCATAATGCCAGGAGGCGGCGGCACGTACAGGCTGCCACAGATAGTCGGCACAGGCAACGCGAAATACATGATACTTACCGGTTCGCAGATAGATTCTGC
>JAMCZI010000010.1:25325-30033 GCA_023485545.1 Candidatus Martarchaeota archaeon | reverse complement strand
TGCATTTTTTTTTATTTTTATCAGTTTAATATAACAATATAGTTATATTGGAATGATAAATTGTCAAAAAAGAGAATTCATTATATTCTGTACGCGATATTGCGATAGACGCAGGAAAGGCCCTACTCCATTTATCGCAGAGTTCATCTCAGAGACTGCCTCTTCCAACTCGTTGCCTTTTATTGACTGAAGAAAACAGCTCATTCGGTGTAGCAATTTTCACAGAAAAATCGTATCCTGAAATTCATAGGAAAGCGCAGAAACGCTTATAAACCCATACTGTGATGCGTATTCAGTAAATATATAGGTGAAAACATGGTAAGTGGAGCTGGAGAAAAGGGAGGACAGTAGATTTTGCAATAATCCTTTATTTTGCTTTTCAGCCTATTTTTATTGCTGTTTGTTAATTTCGCTTAGGTTGAATTTGCGGAAGCCTATTCTGCCTAAAAGAGTATCAGTTATCACTGCAGATTTTATTCTCATCCCCTTTTTGCTAGGGTTTATCTCTTCTATCAAATCTTCAAGGCTGCCGTCCTCATAGATAGGGGTTATAAATGCTAATCCGTTAGGCGATGAAACGTCTGCAAGATATGACACTCTGTTTGTCGGCCTTGCAAATTCGTGAGCAATAATCTCTTCGTATTCATTTTTTGAATCATTGAATAAGCCTATGTTGTACTGCTCAGCGTATACAAAAGCTGCGTATTTTATATGCGGATTTTCCATGCATATTGTGCAGCTTTGTATGGTCTCATTCTTGAGCAGTTTCCTATATGTGTAATCCGCATTCCCTTTTGCGAGCCCGTACTGTTCGTCTATTTCTGCCAGTTTTTTTGATGCGTCTTTTGACATCTCTTTCATTACTATATATTCGCTAGGGAGCAGCTCGTTAGGCTTCCTTCTTGGGGAGTCCTTTGTCCTATGCCACACCCTGCTTTCAAGGAGCTCGAAAAACTTTTCTCTTATAGGAACGTACCAGCCATAGTATTCATATAGGTAGCTGACGTTCCACACGGAATCTAAATAAGCGATTCTCGCATCTGATCTGATACGGTATAGCATCTTTTCCACGTTTTCGATATCCTCTGCAACAAAGTAAATGATAAGGTCGAAATCTCCAGATGCAAGAAGTGCAAGCTGTATCCGGGGTTCCTCTCCAAGTATCTCTTTTAGCACTTTGGATGAGGGTTTTGCAGAATTAAACTTTGCTAGAACCATAAACCTTTGGAAGCCGAATGTTGTCGGCCTTATGTTTATTGTGGTTTTTATTCCGTATATCTGCTTAAGGCGCTTCATCCTGTAGCCCACCATCGATGGCTTCAAGCCAAGCTTCCTTGCTATTTCCACTGCTGATGCCCTTCCATTGGAGCTCATTGCCATAAGTATGTTAAGGTCCTCCTGTGAAGGCATCGCATACTTGTCAATTACCTCATTGCCTTTCCCGTATTTGCCTTCCAGGTATTCTTCCATTGTTGAAGGCTTACCGCCCGTCATGCTGCGGATCCTTTTCACAAAAGTGCCGTCTTCGCTTATCTTGCCTATGTAGAAGACGTTTCTCTTGCGCTTGCCAGTAGCGCTTTCGATGACATCCTTGTATTCGTATGCAAAATATTCGCCATGTATCTTGTTGAGAGTAACGCCGAACTTGCTGTTTTTCCTAAGCTCATTTAACCGCTCAAGAACCTGCTTTGGGATGGCTTTTTTCCTTTGCCGCATAAAAAATTATTGTAATTAATATTTATAAATATTTGTCAACAATTATAATATTAATAAAGCTAATAATCTGCTTATTAATTATATAATTCTTTCATAATATAATATTTTGTTTAAGGAGTAAGCATTAAGAAAAAAGTTATATTATATATTTCCAATTTGATATAAATAAAAGCTTCTTCATATTATCAATCAAGCAGGGGTTTGGTGGACATGGCAAATTATATGAACGACTTCGATGTCATTCTACCCTCGACTAATCCTGGTTGTATCACTGTTTCCAGCATCCACCAGCCCTGCCTTTTTTGCGTTTAACTGGTGGTGTGGATGCATGTATGGGAAATAAAGTTTGTACTGTCCGTTCCGGTTCTTGGGAAGTGGGCAAGGAAGAAGCGCAACAAGTGGGTTTTTGAGGACGACCCGAACAACAAGCGCCCTGTAATAGGAATTGCGCTTAGCAGGATTGCTTTCATGTACGTATGGGGCGACATGCCGATAAAGAACCAGCTCAGCGAGTACGACTTCAAGAGATTCCTTGAATACAATGGAATAACTGAAGAAGACCTTCCTGAGAAGTACAGGTAATATTAATGGTGGGGAGCATGGGCAGCATGAAAAATTTCAAGAGCAACGGAAGCCTTGTCGAGACGACAAGGTCTGGGAAGAGGTTCTACAGGCTTTACTTTCTTAAGCCGCCAGTAAATGCAGAGATGGAGGACCTCGGCGACGAACTGATAAAGATGAACGAGGTCGAGGAGGTCTACCTTACCGATGGTGATTACGGCTATATAGTCAAGACGCGTTTCGACGAGGAGAACGAACCCTCTAACGTAGAGCGCTTCCTTCAGAAGCGCCTCGGGAACCGGTACGGCAAGGTCACCGCGTTCGACAAGTACGGCCCTGTGCACAGGATGCAGTAGTTGGAGGGCGCGACACCGCGTTTCTGGCAATGCATAAATATTCTTTAAGCCGATATGATTTTGTGATAGTATGGCAGCCAAGAAGGCTTCTGCGAAGAAAAGCATACACAGGAAGGTTGAAAAATCGAAAAAGGGGTACAGGAAGCACGACGCACACAAGGAAATCTACAACAAGGAGTACCATGAGGTAAAGTACTCAGAGGAGCACAGGTGCCCGGTGTGCGGCAGCAGGATAGACGAGAATGGAATGTGCGCCTGCGGCGCTGGGGGCTCCTAAGAGCCTCTGCCCAAAAGCGCGCACTGCTTTTTTATACGACCCTTCTCGCCTGGACCATTGAGTCTATCGATGTAATTGGGGCTGACTTCTCCTCTATTTCCTGCATTGATGGATAGTAGTCCTCGTAGTTGCTTATGTTTGCGCTTATCCTTTCGCCGTATGATGGAGTGAGCGAGTTCTTGTAGAATATTCCAAGAGGTATCTTTTCGTCTGAAGGGTAAGCAAGCTTTATCGCCTGGTTCATCTTCTCTATCACCTGCGACTGGTCCTTCACCTCGTAGTCCACCTTGGCCTCGTAGACGCGCTCTTTGTACCACTCGTTGGTGTTTATGTCGTTGTAGGTTGGGCAGGGCTGCAGCATGTCGACGAATGCCATTCCCTTGTGCTGTATCGCCTGCTTTATTATCTCCTTTGATAGCGGTATGTTGTAGGCGAATGTCCTGGCAACAAATGTATAGCCGGATGATATAGCGAGCGCTATCGGGTTTATCGGATCGTTTATGTTAGGCTCTGGCAGCGACTTTGTCTTCTCGCCGCGCTTGAGCGTTGGCGAAGCCTGGCCTTTCGTGAGCCCGTAGACGCCGTTGTTGTGCACTATTATGGTCATGTTCACGTTCCTTCTCCCTGCGCTGACGAAATGGCCAACCCCTATCCCGAAAGTGTCACCATCACCCGCATCTACGACAACATTGAGCTTCGGGTTTGAAAGCTTTATCCCTACTGCAAAAGCAAGTGCCCTTCCGTGGAGCGTGTGCACCCCAGCTATCGGCCCGGAGACGAAGTGGGGAAGCTTGCCGGAGCATCCTATGCCGGACACGAGCACCGCGTCAGTGTAGTCTAGCTTCAGCTCGGAGAGAGCGCTCTCCACTGATCTAAGTATTCCGAAGTCCCCGCACCCGGGGCACCAGTCGTTGAATTCAAGCTGCTCATTTACCTCCATTCAAAACCACCTTCTTAGTATCATTCTTTACCACGTCGCTGATGGCGCTTACAGCCTCGTCCTTTGTGATAGGGCGGCCGTTCCATTTCAGCACGTAGTGAGTGGGCTTTATCCCAGTGTTCTCTGTGAGCAGGCGCGCACCTTGCGCAGTGTAGTTGTTCTCCATAGCTATGATCCTCTTCTTTCCTGAAAGAAGCTTTGCCATCAGTTCAGAAGGGTATGGGCTGAAAAGCCTGACCTGCACCATCTGCACGTTTATGCCCTTTGCCTTGAGCTCCTCCATGGAGTCAAGTATTGCGCCCTTCGGCGAGCCCCACGTGAGTATGACTGTGTCGGATGACCCCACTGAGTTCACCATCTGGCTTTCCTGCATCTCCTTGAAGACAAGCTGCTCCTTCTTTATCCTCTTCTCGTACATCTCAATCCTGTTTCCCGATTCCTCTGTTATGTGGCCGTACTCGTTGTGCTCGTCCCCTGTATAGTACATGTGCGCATGTCCCAGCGGAGCCCTTGGAGAGATTCCGTCCTCTGTAAGCTCGAACCGCTTGTATTCCTCTGGGTTCTCGGGAGATACAAGCTTGCCTCGCTCTATGCTGAACTTGCCGGAAGTTATCGTCTCCTCGTCCATTACCGCATAGGCGTTTGCAAGTGTCTTCTCTATAATGTGAATTGCGGGGGTCTGGCACAGCTCTGCAAGATTAAGCGCCATTACAGCATCGCCGAATATCTCCGTGTGGTCACCCGAAGCTATCACTATCCTTGTGAATTCGCCATGGCCTGCGTTCACTGCAAGCAGCAGGTCCGACTGCCCGCTTCTTGTCGGAAGGCCTGTAGCCGGCGAGCCTCTCATGTAGTATG
>JAMCZI010000010.1:0-24926 GCA_023485545.1 Candidatus Martarchaeota archaeon | reverse complement strand
GCTCTGCGATCTTTGCGTTCTTGAAGGTGGACTTTATCGCGTCAAGAAGGTATTGCTGGTTGAGCCCCAGAAGGCCGAAAGATGCGCCCGCGCAGAGCATGTTCCTCGCCTTTTCAGCGACGAACGGATCCATCTTGAGCTGGTTTATTATGTCCTTCATCAGAGGGCCATAGTCTATGCCTATGCACTTCACGCCTTTCTTCTCGAGGAACTTTACCACGTCTGCAACTGATATGCCGAGGCCAGCCTTCTCAAGGATAGCTGCGGCCTTTACCGCTATCTCTGGCTCGAGGGAGCGGACCTTGTCAATCGTCATCGCTTCTACTCCTTTATCGTATATCAGGAAGTCAGTAACCTCGTCATAATGCTGGAATATCGTCTCCGCGTCGAAAGTCGCAAGAATGTTTACTGTGCTGTTGACGCTGTGCTGCGGGCTGTCGCTTATCAGCACGTTGAAGTAGCTGTGTCTCCCCTTTATGTTTGAGAAGTACTCCCTGCTCCCAAAAATGTAATACCCTGCGCGCGCTATTGCGGCGCCGAAGACGTTTGCGGATGTATCCACTCCAAGTCCCTGGGCTCCGCCTATCATCCAGCTCAATCTCATAAAGACACCGATGCGCTTACTCTTTTAATCTTTATAAAGCAATCGGAAAATTATTGTTCCGGTGGTGCGGAATTTTGATGTAGAGGCATAAAGGAATTTTCTGGCAAGCAATTTAGTTGTTTGATTTGAGCCCAAAGTATGGACATCATAGACATCTCTACTGAGATAAGCGAACAGATGATTGTATATCCCGGGAATCCTGGTGTCAAGATAAAGACAGAACGAAACGCAAACGGCTTTGCTGTATCGGAGCTGCGCATGGGAAGCCACACCGGCACCCACATGGACGCGCCATATCACGTATTTAGATCTGGAAGAAAGGCTGATGGCGCAAGCCTTGAAAAGCTGTATGGAAGATGCAGGGTGCTCGACCTTACAGATGTCAAGAAATCGATAGAAGCGGAAGACATCAGAAAGTCCAGGATAAGGAAAGGTGAGATAATACTCCTAAAGACAAGGAACTCGCTGCTCAAGGGCGAAAAATTCAGGAAGGATTTCGTCTATATAGGGAAGAGCGCCGCAAGGCTTCTTGCAGAATCCGGAGCCAATGCTGTTGGCGTGGACTACCTTAGCGTTGAGAGGTTCGGAGCGAAGCCAGAATCGCATAGGATACTCCTTAGGAAGATGGCAGTTTTTGAGGGGCTGTCGCTTGCGCATGTAAAGCCCGGCAGCTACATTTTCATAGGCTTCCCAATCAAGATAGACATAGACGCAGCCCCGGTTAGGGCAGTTCTTGTTAAGGAATAGGCCTTTCACACGAACTCTACATCGGTAACGTCCAACTCCGCTACCCTGCATTGCACGCCTATAAGCTGCGAAAGGCTTGGCTTGGTCCTGCCCTCGTCGCCGCTGACGAACTCCTTTATGTAAGTGCCGTGCTCAGCAATGAGAGACATCCTGAAGCCAGAATCGCCGATATCAGAGAATGATATCTTGTCTACGGCCCTTACCCTGACAAGGTCCGAGCGCCTGTGCGCAACCCTGTTAGGAGTGCGCTGCTCCAGCTCTATGGGCGCCAGCTCGGATATCGCATCGAGCTTCTCCATAGCGACTGAACCCTCAGATGAAACAAGCGCCTCGTACTTCTTCATAGCCTTTGAGGTGTCAACGCGCAGCGCCTCCTGCTTGCTGGATACGGCAAGTCCTATCGCCTCAACATCTCCTGGTGAAGAAATCTCCCTAGAAGCTTCCACAAGGTCAATAGTGCGCCGCTTCGGCGACAGTATCTCTATCACAAACGGCCTTCCTGTGCCGAGCATGCGCACGTCTATGTCCTCCCTGCCGAGGGCGTGCAGCTTGCTGCCTGAGCCTTCGCACACCTTTATCAGGGGCGCCGCTATTCTCTCCTCAACGCTGGTTGGATACATCCTTCCAGTGAAGCCGCACTCTTTGCAGCCGCGCCCGGAGCATTTCCTGCAGAGCCATTTTGACTGTGGCATCGTGCGCGACTTCTTGATGTACCTCCCGCTGAAGAATGCCGACGAAATGCGCAGCTCGATCCTTTCGTTTATTGTGTCTACCGTGGCGATTATGTCTGGGTCAACCGGAGTTGGGGTCTTGCCGGTCAGCCTCTCGAGCCCCTCTCCCACATATATCTCAAGCGCTTTCTTGATTCCTTGCTTGTTCTCTGACAGCTTTGCATCCGCATCGATTACCTTCTTGCGTATGAACGCCCCGAGCCAGAATGTGGAGAACTCATATCCAGATAGCGATTTGGCGGCCATCTCAAGGTATGCATCGAACTTTCCCGAAAGGCCAAGGCAGGCCTCGCATTCGCTACTCTTTGATAGGTCAGATTCCAGGCCAAGCCTGGCAGAGCAGCTTTTGCATAGAAGCATTTATGCACCATTTTAATATGTTGGCTGACAATTTAACCCGTGAAACTCCAACGCGCTTATATCATATTAGCCGCACTGGTTATTATTGCTGCCGCAGCCGCAGCATTGCTTTTGTCTGCATCGCAAGCGCATAGCGCATCAAGAAGTGCCAGCATAGTGTTCGGGGCTGACGGGGGCAGCATGAACTACTCGCAAATGGCTTATGCAAGAAGCCTCGGCATAAGGTACGACAGGCTAGACATAGAGATGAACGGCTCCTTCCACAGCTACGTGGAGAACCTCACAAAGAACAACATAAGCGTTCTCGGCATAATAGACTACAGGACAATGAACGTCAGCTTTTCGCCCTCAAGCAAGGGACTGTCGTGCGCCTCCAATTGCAACTGGACTCTCGGGGAATGGAATAGTACTGTCTCAAACGTGGTGCGCGCCTATCCTATGATACACGTCTGGGAGATATGGAATGAGCCGCAATTCCCTGAATTCCAGGACGGGTTCAACAACGGAAGCGTTCACAACTATTATCTCATGCTTAAGAGCGCATACACTCGGATAAAGGCTTACAATCCAAACGACACAGTGCTCTGCCTGGGCGGGGACAACATATATGAAGGTGGTGGAACGCCATGGATGTACGGATATTACTGGGCTGAGCAGCTGTGGGGCTACGGCGCGGGAAAGTACTGCAGCGCGATATCGCTGCACGCTTACACTGGTTTTGAATACCTCCCGAGCCAGGTGCCGTACGGCAGCTCCAGGAGCGTTGGGAGCATATTCAACCAATCGCTCTCAATGTATGAGAACCTTACAGGAAAGCCTATTTGGATAACAGAGGTAGGCATGCCCTCCAACAACCTCACTGAGATCGCTCCTGGGCTCATTAGCTCTTATGCGAAGCAGAGCGACTTCCTTAACCAGACGTTCAGTTTGTTCGCATCAAAGCCATACGTCGCAGGAATCTTCTGGTTCAACATAAACGGATACATAGACAGGCCGTACAACCTGAGCATGGGGCTGTTCACAAGGAACTTCACGCCCAAGCCAGCCCTCTACACTTTCCGCAGCTACGAGGATAAGAATTAATATCTTAAATGAGACTATAGTATAGGTGTAAATTATGGCAACTTGCGCTTCATGCGGCAAAAACATAAAGAAAGGGACATGGTGCTTCACGTGCAACGATTGCTATTCAGTATACTGCCAGGACTGCGGCTACACCAAGAAGGATGATGATGGCAACTACGTCTGCCTCAACTGCGGAGCGGAGATGCAGTACGGCATTGCGAACTACTGATTCAACGGATGAATGCACATTCGCGAAGCATCTCATTTTTCTTTAGCTGATCTGATCACTGTAGTGTCCTTGTACTTCCACAGATACAGGGAAGCTATCGACCTGTATGGCTTCCATTTTCTGGATATTGCGGCGAGCTTCTCCTTGCTTGGAGGCTTCCTCAGCCTGTACGCTTTCATCACTGCGTTGCGTAGGCCTAGGTCGTCCATAGCGAAGACGTCAGGCCTTCCCAGGCTGAACATCAGGAACATCTCAGCAGTCCAGCGCCCTATCCCTTTTACCTTGGTGAGTTCTGCAATAACCTCTTCATCAGGCTTCTTACCAAGCGACTCGAGCTCGACAAGCCCGTTCTCAAGCTTGAGGCAGAGATCCTTTATGTAGGAGTACTTCTGCGGGCTTATCCCTGCATTGCGTATGAAGCTTTCCTCTGCGCTCAGGAACTGGCGCGGTGTTGGAAGCCTTCCGTTGTAAAGCCCCTTGAATCGCTTCAGTATAGCCTCGGCAGCTTTCCCTGCAAGCTGCTGGAACACTATCGACTCTACAATAGCGCGGTAGTAATCTGACTCGAGCTCCAGCTCCTTCAGGCTCGCGCCGGAGATTATCCTCGCCATGACTGGATCGCTTTCCCTGAGGTGCTCGGTGCCGCGCTTCCAGACCGCCCTCCTGGACAATGCGCCGTTTTCAAAAGCCATGGCAACCAGCGTGTAGTGCATCGAATGCAAAATATTTATTGTGCATTGCATATTGGCCTTGCCATCCTCGAATGCAAAGCATTTTTGTTCTTCAAGTACAGGAAGCTATCTGGCAGCGACGCATTGCGAGGGAGTGCCGAAGCGCAACATTTAAATACTTATATATGCTACTATATAAGTAGTGATATACATGAGAAATGGAATGGGAAATTGCGGATGCGGAGAGATGCAAGGATGCGGATGCGGAAGTAGGATGGGAGGATGCTGCGGAGGCGATGAGACGGAACGCGGCGGACACATGAGGATGCATCGCGGAATGGGAGAAATGCAGGGCATGCGCTTCATGGGCATGGACGTCGCACCATCAAACAAGCGCATGGCAGAGAAGCTGAAGTACTACAAGGAGGACCTTGAGGAGGGGATAAAGCTGATAGAGAAGAGGATAGCCGACCTTGAGAATGAAGAGGAGAAAGGAGACCAAGAGAAGGATTGAGATGAGAGGAGGATACTGCAGGTGCGGGCCGTTCAGAATAGACATAGTGCCGAAAGGCCTCCTGAAGCCGTACGTGCTGAAGCTTCTTTCTGAAAGGCCTATGCACGGCTTCGAAATTATGGAGCAGATATTCGAAAAGAGCGGCGGCATGTGGCACCCAGGCCCGGCGGCGATCTATCCTGCGCTGGAATCTCTCGAATCCGAAGGCTACATAAAGGCCGCAGAACACGGAAAAAGGCCTGAGAAGTCTAGGAAGCAGTACGCCATAACAGAAAAGGGCAGGAAGGCGCTCGCAAACTATGAGAAAGAATCTGAGGAGATAGCCGAGAGCATGCAGAGATTCGGCGCATTGTACAGGAAGCTCTAGCATAGGTAGAATCTGCACCGCATTTTGGCGCAGTTTGCCATGCCGCAAAACTATTAAAAGCTGGCTTTGGATAAATATGCGGTACTGGGTATGCGGAAGAACATTCGCGGCTTTACGCCAGCGTCAGCAACAGCAGTAGCTTTTGCTCTGCTCCTAATCCTGCTTATCACTTCTGCATATTCCAGTACCACCAGTACCCAATCTAACAGCATAGCCACACAGAACTCACTTGTAGTGCAGAGCAACCTGATCACAAACTTTACCGCCATAGGCCTGCCGCAGGGGGCAACATGGAACATGAGCTATGACAACGCATCCATAGAGTCAAATTCGATAACAGCGACGTTCAGCACGCAGCCCGGGACGTACGGGTTCTCAGTGCAGCCGTATTACTGGAAAACGGGCAACGGTACTATTGCATTGTATCCGATAACAGAAAGCGGCACTGGGACAGCTGGCAACGACTACATAGTCTACTTCAATGCTTCAATCAACTTTACCGAAAGCGGCCTTCCCAAAGGCGCCACGTGGGTGGTGACCTTCGCAGGAAGGACAAAACTTGCGAACGCATCTTCCAGCATGGTTTTCGACACGCAGTGCATATACTGCAACACGACATACCTGGTAGACCCCAGGTCCTACAACGGCATCATATATGTGCCAAACAAGCTGTCCGGAGTGCTTGGCTCAAACAACATCTCTGTTGCATTCAGCGTTTTCAATACTAGCATAGCGAATGCAACCAGCACGAGTTCAAACAATGCGTTGCCGCCGAAACCCGTGCTGAATAAATATGCCGGCAGCGTTGAAGCGCTCAACCTGACTTCTGTCAATGTGACCAATTCTTCGATCAACGGGACTGTGACAGGAAGCGGCGCGATAATAGCAACAGCAAACTATACAAACATCTCGCTGAGAACTAACACCAAAACAATAAAGGGGCTGTACATACACCTGAAGGGACCCATAGGCGCGCCGATACGCATAAACGCGGCGAGCTCGGTCTCCAGCCCTGGAAATGTAAGACCGTTCAACAATCCGGTATTCCAGTACTTCGTCATAAACCAGTCGTTCTACGACACTAACGAATCGGTCGACGGAAACGTAAGCTATGTAAGGTACAATTTTACTGTGACAAAGGCGTGGGCTTCAGAACATAACATAAGCAGCGGCAATGTGCGCCTGTATAAGTATTCGTACAGCAACGACACATGGTATGCTCTTCCGACAGCTTACGACGGCGAGAACAGAACAAACTACTTTTACACTGCATTCTCAGACTCTATGTCCACTTACGTAGTATCCTTTGGCAGCGGAAGCGGCACTTCAGCAGCTAGTCCTATAAGCGTGACAGTATCGCCGATAACTTACAGGCATTACATATTCGGGGTAGCAGCTTATACGACCGGATCTCCTTCCGCAACTGAGCTTACCGGAGTGAACTGGACGGTAAACGCAACTGATTCGGAGAGCGTTGCTGCTGGGCCAAATTTCAACGCAGCTGAGACAAGCGTGGGTCAGAAAACAGGAGCTACAGGAACCGCTACATTCAATGCAGGCGGAGGGCCCGGAGCAGCATCGTATGCAGCTATTGCAGGGATAGGGCTTAACGTGTCAAACATAGGGCAGCTTGGCAAGACGACAAACACCAGCGCGGTCAATGCAAACCTGACTCTTAATTATTCCGTATCGGTTAACAGCAGCTTTGTTGTTTTGGTAGGCACAATAGGAGCGGGATACCTCTCAAGTCTGAGTATACCGGCAGGCTGCTCTGTATACCAGAACGTCACGGACGGCACACAAGCGTCTGTCTTCATAGCAGCTTGCCAGGACGAAGCAACTGGAAGCTATTCGGTTTCAATGCATGGCGGAGCAGCGGCAGCACCTGGAGGTCCTGGAGGGCCCGGAGCAGCGGCAATAGTTCCTGTTTCCACTCTTGTCGCATACCAGTATTATCCTAGGAACGTAACATTTTATGATTCACCAACAAGCGCAACTGTATCGACGAACAGCAAGACATACACTAACGGACAGGTTGCACACCTTCTTGGGAGGGGAGTCATAACATCAAACCCCCCGCAGAACAATTTTATATTCACTGGCTGGAAATCAAGCTCCGCGACAAACATCTCAATATACACTCCATCATCCCAGACAACTGAAATATATGTATCAGGGAGCGGCTCAATCACTGCCAGCTACAACGGCATAACAACATTCAATGAGAGCGGGCTGCCGGCTGGCACAGCCTGGAATGTCACATATGATGGATTGCTCAACTCCTCTGCGACAGGCAAGATAACATTTGACACTCTTCCTGGAACATACAGTTTCAGCGTAGCCAACCAGATAGTTAACGGCACAACCTACCTGCCGTCTCCAAGAAGCGGAAACTTGAGCGCCGGAACCACACAATTCGTGCTGTTCTCACAAGTTGGCAAGCTAAGCTTCTCCTTACAGTCTAACACCACGCAATATGCTGCCAGCGACCTTGCAACTGCAACAGCGCCGCTCCCGAATGAGACGATAGAGCTTCTCGTGGGCAAGGGAACTGCGAAGGGCAGCCTTGTCGCATCTGGCACTGGAAGCGTCTCGTGCAATGCAGACGGCACCTGCAACCCTCCATCAAACGTGCCGCTCGCCGCAGGAACGTACAACATTACTGCATATGTGCCCGCAACAGGACAGTCAAAGAGCTTGGAGCTCACGATAAATAAGGCCACGCCTCGGCTTTCGCTGACGGTCCCTGCGAGCTTCGTCTATGACGGATCTGGAGGCACAGTAAGCTACAGCATAAGCACCGCACTGAACCAGCTACTCGGAACGTTATATGTCAACAACGTCCTATCCAGCTCTACATACACTTCAGCCAGTTACACGACTTCAAGCGCAACCGGGGCGTATGATGAGGTGCTGAACACTACAGGAAATGCAAACTATACGAGTGCGTCTAAAACCGCGTCATTCAGCATACTGCCAGCAACATTCAAATTCCTTTATTCTACAGCTTCCACAGCAACCGCAGCAAGCCCCGGATCAGTGTCTCTGCCATTCGGTTATTCAAATTATCTTTGCGAAGCTGGAGTTGATCCCGCATTTCCTAAGAAGGCGCCAACGGAATCCTGGATAGTGAACATAAACTCATCTTCAGGAGCGGGAGGACCTGGAAGCTCCGGCATATCAGCTTCGATAGGGCACCAGACGAGCGATACGTGTACAGCTTATGACAGTGGAGGCGCAGGTTCCGGAATGACTCTTGCAGGGCTTGGAATAAACGACACGCACTACAGCGTCTACACTGCTGCAGGCAACGTGACTGATACCGCTTCGCTCACTTATCCTGTCGCGACAAACAACACTTTTACTGCACTGCTGATATCATCTGGTACGCAGAAGCTTACATCGGAAACTGTTCCTGCGAACTGTACAGTGGCGCAATCTGTAACTGAAGGAGCAGTCGCATCATCATACCTTGCAGTATGCACCCAGAATCCAGGAGCGTATACAGTATCAGCGACAACTTCAGGAAACGGAGCGCTTGCTATTGCAGCTTACACATTCCCGGCGCCTAAGGTCACATTCGACGATAATCCAACGAGCGGCTTCGTGAGCGCAAATGGGAAGAATTACACGAACGGTGAATATACATACCTTATAGGCAGCGGTACGATAACCGCACACCCGCCCTCGAAATTCGTCTTCCACAACTGGACAGTTTCGAACTCGAATGTGTCTATACAGAGCCTTAGATCGCAAACCACAATAGCTACCATATCTGGCAATGCAACTGTAACTGCAACATATTTTGGTACTACAATATTCAATGAGACAGGATTACCCTCCAATACGCTCTGGAGTGTCACATATGACAACATCACAAATTCATCTTATTCGCCTTCAGACATAACCTTCTCGACAATAGCTGGCAAACACCAATTCGAGGTCCCAAATGTCACAATAACAAACGCTACTGGGGCAAACACGATATACGAGGCGTTCCCAAGCAAAGGGAACCTTTCCGTAGGCAATTCTACAGTAGTAACATTCGCAGTTATTGGGAAACTTACTTTGGCATTGCAGTCAAATACTACAAGCTACAATTCTAGCGACAAGATAACTGCAACAGCACCTTTAGCGAATGAAACTATAGACATATTGATAGGGAAAGGTACTTCTCCAGGAACGCAAGTCGCATCTGGCACTGGGACAGTTTCGTGCAATGCGGACAGTACCTGCAACTATCCGAGCGACAAGCCGCTTCCGGCAGGCACATACAATGTAAGCGCTTACTTGCCAGCCACGGGCAAAATCATTAGCGAAGCGTTAGTAGTTAACAAAGCGGTTCCAAAGCTAGAGCTCTCAGTTCCAGCGAGCTATACGTACGATGGCCAAGGAGGCACAATCACTTACAGCATAAGCACAGCCCTTAACCAGCTTGAGGCATCATTATACCTGAATTCTGTTCTGATAAGCGCTACGCAGACATCTGGCACTTACACTACATCCTCGTCTGTTGGGAAATATGCTGCCGTGCTCAATACTACGGGCAACGCAAACTACACCAGCGCATCCGTAGCTAGGAATTTCTCAATATTATCTGCACCGTATGTAGTTCTTTACGACACCAACGAGACAAGCGGAGCTGCCGATCCAACGGACCTTGACTTCCCGTCGACTTACAAGTTGTACGTCTGTGGAGCTGGAGTAAGCTATTCGTTTACTGGCGGCAACCCTGGATACTCGTGGACGCAAGATGTTGGGTCTACTGCAACAGTTGCAGGAGCCACAGAACAGGTCACTTCGATAGGGCACCAGACGAGCGACATATGCTACGACAACCCTGGAACAAACGGAGGGCCTGGAGCCATACCTGCAAGCACAACTCTGGCAGGAATAGCACTCAACCAGACACGCTATGTGCTTAACTCGCTTGGATCCAGCAGCACTACCTCAGCAAGCTTATTTTATCAGGTTCCAAAGAACGGCACTTTCAGCGCAATACTTGTAGACAGCGGCGCGTATCCTCTTTCGAAAGTGCAGATACCGGCAAACTGCACAGTCAAAGGATTCATAAACGGGACTTATTCATCGTCATTCGTGGCAGTGTGCAACAACATGCAAAGCGGCTTCTACAGCGTAAACGCTTCAACAAAATACAGCGCAGGGATATCTATAGCAGTATATGATTTCGGACCGTTCGCGGTGCATATGAACATAAATGCACCCAACGGCCAGATATCAACGGACAAAAAGACATTCACTGATGGCGAGCTTGCCTATTTGGTAGGTACAGGGAGCATTGCAGCCAGCACATCAAATTCGTCATTCAAGTTCATCAACTGGACTGTGCTGAACCCTTCTAACATAACACTCTCAAGCCTGACCAGTCCAAACACAACTGCAACGATATCTGGCAATGGAACCATTTCGGCCAACTACAAAGGTAGAACCTCTTTCGATGAGACAGGATTGCCCTCAATTCCAACCTTGCCTTCCTCAATAGCATTCTTCGCAAATATAACAATCTACAACAACCAGTCTGTTGCAACGCATGCGCCGTTCCAGCAGCTCATACAGGTAAACAGCTCCAAGTACTCAAGTTTCGAGGCTTCAAACCTGCAGAACATAGAGTTCTTCTATCCCAACGGCACCGTAATCCCGTCCTGGCTTGAAGGGGGCGTGTTGCCGAACGGCACCGTGGTGGATACGTATGCGAACGCAGGCAAACTTAGCAAATCAGATTCAACCTCATACTGGCTTAATATATCCGAGGGGTTGCCCGCGAACTCAAAGTATACAATATACATTGGATTTGCGCCGATATCTGACAACCTGATGAACAAACTCACTACTGGGGAGGCTCCCCAGCTCAGCCAAACGTATTCCGAATATGACAATGGAGGAAAGGTTTTCCTGTATTACAACAACGGCAGCACTACATCGGGCTTCACGCTTCCCAATGGAGGGACGATAGGGACTGCTTCGGAAACAGGGCCGTATGGCTCTTCTGCCAATGTTATTACGCTTTCAGGCAGCGGAAGCGTGAGCACGTCATCTGAAGCAGTCGCATGGCTGGACAGCCCGCTCTCAACAGGCAACGTGATACTTAACGGCTGGATAAATACAGAAGGCAACGGCAATGCGCTGTTCGCAGCACGTGGCGGCTCAGACACAACCCTGACTAACTATATCTTAGGCGACGGCTGGACAGGCGCTGAAGCGGCAGTCTTCTTCGAGAAGGGAACTACGAACGCAGAAATATGCGAAACTGGGGCCAGTGCAACAGGATGGTATTGGCTTAATGCCTCTTTAGGAGGGCAGAACTTAGATGCAGCGGTTTATTCCGCACCTCCGAATCTTGGAGGGGCATTCCAAAACGGAGCACCATGCACAAATTCCTCTTTGTCGAGCCAGAACAAATATGTAGGAATATCTGCGTGGGCAGGCAGCGCTTCGCCAAGCTATTTCTACACTTTCTGGGCAAGGGCTTACCCGCCTAACGATATAATGCCGGCATACAAAGTAGGTTCGTCAGTGCTGAGCTCGTCATATATCGCACCATGGAATGTTACCTACGACGGAATCAAGAACGCGAGCACATCAAGCACCATAACCTTCTTTACTTACAACGGCTCGTACGCATTCGCAGTGCCGAATGTCAGCATTGATGGTGTGGTCTACCAGCCCTCGCCATCCTCTGGGGCGCTTGATGTAGGCAGCACAAAGCAGATAACATTTTCTGAAGTTGGAAAGATAACCCTGCTCGTCCAGTCAAACCCCACAAAATACAACTCGAGTGACACTGTGACCGCTTCTGCCCCGCTGAGTTCAGATAGCGTAGAGATAAAAGTAGGGACAAGCTTATCTTCGCTTGCTACTGTGGCATCAGGAACTGGAAGCGTATCGTGCAACCTGCGCAGCACATGCAACCCCCCATCAAACGTGCCGCTCGCCGCAGGAAGCTATTATGTAGAAGCCTATGTACCTTCAACTGGACAGTCGCTTGACGAGCAGGTAACGATAAACAAGGCCACGCCTCGGCTTTCGCTGGCGGTCCCTGCGAGCTTCGTCTATGACGGATCTGGAGGGCAGGTTACCTACGAGATAGGCACTGCCTTGAATCAGCTGGAAGGCGTACTATACCAAAATGGAGCCGACGTCGCTTCAACATATACAATAGGCTCGTACACCACTTCGCCATCAATAGGGACTTACAACTTTACTTTCAATACGACGGGCAACGCAAACTACACCAGCGCATCGCAAACCTCGTCGTTTGCCATACTTCCGAAAACTTTCAGCATACCTTTCTCAACTTCCTCTACGGCAGGCACATCCAACCCCGAAATTATAGTTATGCCTTCAACATATAGAGTATACTTTTGCGAAGCGGGAGTCAACCCCTCTTTCCCGACTTCACCACCTACTGAATCATGGATAGTTAACATAAACTCATCTTCAGGAGCAGCGGGTTCTGGAATATCTGCTTCTATAGGGCATCAGACAAGCGACACCTGTGAAGCTTATGATACCGGAGGCGCAGGTTCCGGGATAACTCTAGCGGGGCTTGGAATAAACGACACGCACTACAGCGTCTACACTGCTGCAGGCAACGTGACTGATACCGCTTCGCTCACTTATCCTGTCGCGACAAACAACACGTTGACCGCACTTTTCATATCTTCCGGTACGCAGAAGCTTACATCAGAAACTGTTCCTGCAAACTGTACTGTTGAGCAGTCCGTAACCGAAGGCGCTATTGCCTCATCGTACCTTGCTGTATGCAAAGACCAGGCGAGCGGGTCGTATACAGTCTCAGCGACAACTTCAGGAAACGGAGCGCTTGCAATAGCTGCTTACACATTCCCGGCGCCTAAGGTCACATTCGACGATAATCCAACGAGCGGCTTCGTGAGCGCAAATGGGAAGAATTACACAAATGGTGGAATTGCATACTTGATAGGGAGTGGGACGATAACGGCACATCCACAATCAAAATTCATCTTCCATAATTGGACAGTTTCGAACTCTATAAACCTGACCGTATCGGACAGCCTTGCAGAGTCGACAAACCTAACAGTTGTAGGAAACGGGATAGTGACTGCAAACTATTATGGTGTGACAGTATTCAATGAGAGCGGCCTGCCATCAGGCTTGAGATGGAATGTAACGTACGACGGAATAGCAAACAGTACAGCTTCTCCGGGAGGCATAAGCTTTGTTACACCGCCAGGCAATTTCCTGTTCAGTGTGAATAACGTAACCACGACAAACGCCACGTACGCGCCTAAACCGGCAAAGGGTAGCTTGGGTGCAGGCAATTCTACATTAATAACGTTTTCACTTGTAGGCAAGCTAACACTTGCATTGGAATCCAATACAATAGGGTATAACGAAAGCGATGTCATCACTGCGACCGCGCCGTTTTCAAATGAGACAGTGGAACTGCTTGTAGGGAAGGGAACTGCGAAGGGCAGCCTTGTCGCATCAGGAACTGGGAGCGTATCGTGCAATGCAGACGGCACCTGCAACCCTCCATCAAACGTGCCGCTCGCCGCAGGAACGTACAACATAAGCGCTTACCTGCCGGCCAAGAACGAGACGATAAGCAAGACGCTGACGATAACCAAGAAAACGCCGAAGCTGTCGCTCACGGTTCCTGCATCATATGTGTATGACGGCGTCGGAGGCCTGATATCCTTTTCGATAAGCAGTTTCGCGGACCAGCTTAATGGAAGCTTTTTTGTGAACTCTGCAAAAGTTGAAACTACAAATTCGGTTGGCTCGTATACCACTTCACCGTCCATAGGGACTTATACTGAGGTATTCAACACTACGGGCAACGCAAACTACACCAATGCTTCAATCACAAAGAGCTTCTCTATAGTATCGGCCCCATACATTGTGCTCTACGACACCAACGAAACAAGCGGGGCTGCTGATCCCACTGACCTAGACTTCCCGTCGACTTACAAGCTGTACGTCTGTGGAGCTGGAGTAAGCTATTCGTTTACTGGCGGCAGTCCTGGATACTCATGGACGCAGAACGTTGAATCTACTGCAACAGTTGCAGGATCAACTGAGCAGGTAACTTCTGTAGGGCACCAGACGAGCGACGTATGCTACGACAATCCAGGGACAAACGGGGGGCCCGGAGCCATACCTGCAAGCACAACTCTGGCTGGGATAGCACTCAACCAGACGCACTATCAGCTGTTTAGCTTCTCAGGAAACAATACAGTAAGTGCAAGCTTCACTTACCCTGTTGCTAACAACAATACTTTCAGCGCAATCCTTGTAGACAGCGGCGCGTATCCTCTTTCGAAAGTACAGATACCGGCAAACTGCACAGTCAAGGAATTCATAAACGGAACTTATTCATCGTCATTCGTGGCAGTGTGCAACAACATGCAGAGCGGCACATACAGCGTAGTTGCCAACACTACTGGCTCTGCCGGCATCTCTATAGCAGTGTACAACTTCGGTTCATTCCCTGTAAAGATAGTTACCAGCCCTGCGAACGCCACAGTAACTACTGACAAGAAGGTTTTCTCAAATAACCAGACTGCATACCTTGTAGGTTATGGAGAGCTTGTTGCGAGCCCGCCCAACAGCAGGTTCAGGTTCGTTCAGTGGACAGTAAACAATCCGTCAAACCTCTCAATAGTAAATGCACTGGCGAGCACCACCAACATAACAGTATATGGAAGCGGCACACTTACGGCTTCGTTCAACGGCATAACAACATTCGAAGAATCTGGGCTCCCTGCCAACACGCTATGGAACGTTACTTACGATGGGGTAACCAACCAGTCCACTGGGCTCAACATAAGCTTCTTCACCGTTCCAGGCGACGAGTTCTACAGCATACCGGATGTGTTCTCTTCAAGCGGAACGTACATACCCAACGTATCTGACGGGTACCTCTATTCGGGAAGCGTGCAGAAGGTATCATTTAAGCTTGAGCAGACATGCACTATATCGCTGAACACGAGCAACGTCAACTTCGAGCCTTTGTTCCCAGGAAACAGCCTGCCCACCAATTATGGAGTCATAGACACAAACAACGGCAGCTCGAGCGCCATCGTTGTGATAGGTGGCACGCTCTGGAACAGCACAGCAGCAAGAGTAGATTTCGGTGCGAGCAACACGTCCTATGACAATGCAGCAGGGGTGCTTTATCCATCGGCATATCACATAACAACCAACCTGACTGCGAGCTCGATAACTGTCAGCCCGGTGAGCGAATCAAGCATATATTTCGGCCTGAACGTCCCGCCGAGGCAGTACAGCTCTACCTACCAGCAGCAGATATACATAGAGAACAGCTGCTGATCAGGAAGAATGCGCATCAACGATGGCACAGCTTGGCAGCAAAATTAATATAGATTGGCTGTTTCATAGTTAAGCGTTACCATGGCTGAAATGTTGAGCAAGCTCAAGCTGGGCGAGCTATTCCAGAAGCTGAAGGTAGGGTTGGAGGATCTCGTTAAGGAGAGCAAGAACATGTCTGAGACCAACAGAAGCGTTGCGATGTCTGACATAGGCGCAATAAGGAACCACATAGTCAAGAAGATAAGCAGGAAAGAAGACGTCAAAGAGAACCAGCAGATTCTCAAGGTTCTGGAGCTTTTCTCTGATGACAGGATATTCATAGACGTGATAAGGGAGGAATCTGAGGAGTGGCTCAAGTTCCTCGACTCGATAGAAAAGAGCGTCAAAGGGCTGGACAGCGCAGATGCAACCCCTCAGGAGAAGAAGGAGGTAAACGACATAATAAAAAGGATAGAAAGCGTCAGGGGCATGATCAGGAACGAATAGGCTCATGCGCTTTTCTTTTTCTTGCACTATGGTCCTTCTCCGGCGAAGCGCGATGCTTCGATTGCGGATATGCATGCAGGATCAGAGCCCAGCATATCGCCCCCGTAGGAAAACGCCCTTGCACGGCTGCCTCCGCATATGTCTCTGTAGCTGCATCTGCCGCATGGCCCTGATAGCTTCCTGTTTCTTATGTCGAAAAGCCGCCTGTCGCCCTTGTATACGCTTGCCAGACTTGAATCCCTTATGCTGCCGAGCGCCACTGGCAGGAATCCCCCCGGAGTAATAACGCCGTCATGCGCCACAAATATTATGCCGTCCCCGTCGAGCGTGCCGCGCGGCATTATTGAGCTCCTTCCTGTTGGGGCTCCGCACCGTAGCATTAGGTCTGAGCGCATGAGCATGTACCTTTCGTTGGTCCAGTACAGCCCTTCTTCCTCCCTCTGCATCGCCACGCGCCTTATAAATGGAGCTTCGACAGTGCGCACAATCACGCCATACTGCGAAGCGTCATAAAGCAAGTTGCATGCGCTCTCGTAGTCTTCGGGGCTCATATCATAGGCATTGCTGCCTCTGCCGGTAGCTATCAGGAAAAAGACCTCCCAGACCCGTACGCCGAGGCTCCTGATGAGCTGGAATATTGCAGGAAGCTCAATCAGATTCTGCTTCATCACGGCGGTGTTGACCTGGACTCCAAGCCCTATCTGCAACGCATAGTCTATCGCTTCTATGGTCCTGGCATATGTCCCATTGACTCTCCTTATCGAATCGTGCAGCTCAGCGTTGCTGCTGTCCAAGCTTATCGATATAGAGGATACGCCGAGCCTCTTGAGCTCGTCCATGGCCGCATGGCTGAGGTTCTGCGACACCGCCGGAGCGACTGCAGACTTGACACCTTTGCTAGAAGCGTATGCGATCAGCTCGCTGAGGTCTTCTCTCATCAGGGGATCGCCGCCGGTAAATACAAGCAATGGGGGAGGGCTGCCGAAGGCTGCGACCTGGTCTATGAGCGCCATGCCAGATTCGGTGTCAAGCTGCCCCTCGGCTGGCGAGGTCACCGCGTCTGCCCTGCAGTGTATGCACCGCAGCGGGCATGCTTTGGTTGTCTCCCAGAACACGAGCACAGGTTTGCTCTCAAAAGCCATACATATACTTGCAAAGTACAGTATTTATGTGATGCGCGCAGAGTTACATCAGCGTCGCAAGAACCGTTATCAGCAGCATTATGGAAAGGTTTGCGTACGATACCAGAGTGCTCTTCTTCCTGACCGCTGCGAGCTTCTCCAGATTGCCTTCCTTCCCGTATTTGGATATCTGCCTGCCATAATGCCGCCCGGGCCCATAGAGCAGGATAATAAGTGCGAGGGTAGACAGGACCATTGCAACAGTAAGATACAGCCCAGCACTGCCGGAGGCGGTGCTTTCTGGCAGGTACCAGAGCGCATTTATTGCGCCTGTGATTATCAGCGTGGATAGCAGCATCCAGGTCAGCCTCGCGAACCTTTTCGATAGCTTTGCCACCACCACAGTGCGTGTTGCTTCGTCCTTTATCGCATCCTTCGAGCCTGGGACGAGGACTAGCCACATGAAGAAAGAGCCGCCTATGAACAGCATCGCGCTGAAAAGGTGGGCCCAGAGGAAGAAGTACTTCAGCGCCAAATACAATATATCAAAGGACGACACAGGCTACCCCTTTTCTTTTGCTACATGAATCATTTCTAAAGTTTAAATACTTTCATGCCATAATACTACCATGTATCCTCCTGAATTTGAATACTTTGCGCCAAATAGCATCGAAGAAGCGGTTGAGGCACTCTCAGCCGAAGATGCAAAAGTGCTCGCCGGAGGACAAAGCCTTCTTCCACTTCTCAAATCCAGATTCGCCTCGTTCGGAAAGCTTGTTGATATCTCAAGGATAACCGGTCTCGATTATGTCAAGGCTGAAGGGGAATCAATGCACATAGGGCCGATGACGACGATAGCATCGCTTGAATCTAATGGCGAGATTCAAAGGTTTCAGCCGCTTATATCTGAAGCGGCATCGCAGATAGCAGACCCGCTCGTGAGGAACATGGGCACTATAGGAGGCAACGTCTCGCACTCTGATCCGGCAAACGACATGCCGCCCGTGATGCTTGCGCTAAACGCAAAATTCATCGCAATAAGCAAGTCCGGGGAGCGCACCATAGATGCGGAAAAGTTTTTTGTTGACTCGTTCCAGACTGCACTGGAGCATGGCGAAATCCTGAAAGAGATAGAAGTGCCTGTCAGGGAGGCTGGTCAAGGCTATTCGTACATGAAGCTCAAGAAAGGCTCGGCAGATTTCTCTGTTGCTGCGGTTGCATGCTTGCTTAACGTGTCTGGCAAGACAATAAAGCGTGCAAGGATAGCGCTCGCCTCTGTGGCTGCCAAAGCTGAAATTGCTGATGACGCATGCAAACACATAGAGGGCAAAGAGTTTTCGGAAAGCCTTGCCGAGGAAGCAGGAGCCATAGCTGCGAAAAATGCGGATCCGCAGTCTGATTCATACGGCAGCGAGGATTATAAGCGAAGGGCGCTTGGAATGCTTGTAAAAGATTCAATAATAAAGGCGTACATCAGGGGAGGTGGTTCTGTATGAAGAAGATAACAGTGAAGATGGAGGTCAACGGCAAGGATGTCGAGAGGGAGATAGATCCGCGCATGCTGCTCGCAACATTCGTCAGGGATGAGCTTAGGCTTACCGGAACCCACATTGGATGCGACACTACAAACTGCGGCGCATGCACGCTGCTTCTTGATGGCAAAGCAGTCAAGTCGTGCACTGTCCTTGCAGCAAGTGCTTCTGGCAAGAAGGTGCTGACAATAGAGGGAATATCTAAGGATGGAACGATGCATCCAGTACAGAAGGCCTTCATCGAGAAGCATGGCCTGCAGTGCGGCTTCTGCACTCCAGGGATGATAATGACATCATACTGGCTGCTCGGCAAGGGAAAAAAGCTTTCTCGTGAGGAGATAAGGAAGTACCTCTCAGGAAATCTTTGCAGGTGCACAGGCTATCAGGGAATAGTCGACTCTGTAGAATATGCTGCAGAGCTGATGGAGAGCGAGAAGGCCAAGGAGAAGGCAAGGAACAGGTGATTATCTGGAGAGGGAGGAAGCTTTTGTATTGGGAAAAGGCCAGTACGTTGATGATATAACGCTGCCAAACATGCTTTACATGGGCGTGGTGAGAAGCACCTATGCCAGAGCCAAGCTAATCAAGGTGAGCGGCGAGGGCGCAATAGACGGAAACGAGCTTAGAGCGCTTAGGGCGTCGGTAGGCGAGGGCGCTGCCGCAGCGTCAAACCTCGACCTTATGGAGCCAATACTCGCCAGGGATATGGTGTACTATGTAGGGCAGCCCGTAGCTGCGGTGTTTTCCGAAGACAGGTATTCCGCCGAAGACAAGATATCAGGAGTTGAAGTTGAATACGAGCCGCTGAAGGCTTTCAACGCCGTTAAGGCAGCGCTGGAGGGCGAGCCGATACACCCTGGCACTGACTCTAACATCCTTCGCGAAACGGTCGTTGGCAACGCTTTCGATGACCCAAAAGCTGATGTGGTAGTGGAGGACGAGCTGACAAACGAGAGGATAATGCCGAACCCAATAGAAACGCGAGGCATAATAGCTGACTACGATGGAAAAAGGCTTACAATATACATATCGACGCAATCGGTGCACAGCATAAAGAGGGGCATATGCAGCAGCCTGAAGCTGAATCCTGACGACGTGCGCGTCATTCAGGCGGACACCGGCGGAGGGTTCGGCTCAAAGGGAGGGCTCTACCCCGAATATGTTATAGCGGCTTACGCTGCAATGAAGTTCAAGCGCCCGGTGAAGTGGATAGAGACGAGGCGCGAGCACCTGCTTGCAACAAACGCAGGAAGGGGAGTGCATGGGAAGATGAAGCTCTTCGCTGACAAGTCAGGCAAGCTGCTTGCACTCAGGGGCGAGATCACTGTAGATTCAGGAGCGTTTGGAGGCGGGATGGCTGAGTTCACCGCACCATACATAGCGATGCAGGTGACCGGCCCCTACAAGATAGAAAAGGCAAGCATAACAGCCAGGTCTGTGATGACCGACAAGCCTGTGCAGGGCCCGTACAGGGGAGCAGGAAGACCAGAGGCGGCATTCATGATGGAGCGCATGATGGACATGCTCGCCGACAAGCTGAATATGGATCCTGTTAAGCTTAGGCTTTTTAACATGTCGGACAAGCCATTCAAGTCGCCCCTTGGCCTTGAGATAGATGCTGCAAAGCCTTTCTTTGAGAAGGCGGTCCAGGAGCTTGATTACGAGCGCCTCAGAAACGACAAGGCAGGCATAGGCTTCTTCGTGCTGGTGCCCGCGCTTGCGCCAGGAGAGACAGCGCGCATACGTATAAACAGCGGCAAGGTTGATGTCTGGCTCGGAGGCAACGCACATGGACAAGGACATGAGGTCTTCGTCAGGAAGCTGATACGCGAAGAGCTGGGCATACCAGAGGAGCTTGTTACCCTCAACAAGGGGGACACCGACATGCTGCAGTCGGGCATAGGCTCTTGGGGCAGCAGATCTGCAATAGCTGGAGGCGCGGCAGTGGTAAGCGCCGCACGAAAGATGAAGAAGGAGTTCGAGGAGAAGCACGGAAAGTTTTCAACTACTGAGCTGCTCAACGGGACATACGACTCATTCGTGTTCGAAAAGCAGGAGGGGCAGCTCAATTCATTCGGCGCAAACATAGCAACAGCGTCGATAGACAAGTATGGGGTTGTAAAGGTAAAGGAGTGCATTGCGTACTACGACCTTGGAAGAATGTTAAACCCACCCATGGTGAGAGGGCAGATAATGGGAGGCATGGCACAGGGGATAGGGCAGACGCTTTACGAGGAATTGGTGCACAGCGACGACGGACAACTCCTGACTGCAAGCATATCTGATGCGGGTGTGCCGATTGCGGAGAACATGCCGGAGTTCGTTGTAAAAGTAGTGGAGAATGGATCTCGCCTTCCGCATGGCGCTAAGGGACTGGGCGAAGCCCCAACGATAGGAGTGCCTCTCGCGCTTTGCAGGGCGATAGAGCTGGTCTCAGGAAAGAGAATAAGATCGACTCCAGTGAAGCAGGAGTATCTTTCGGATTAGTCGGGGCTTTTGCTTCAACCTTGCTCGCAGGCTTTCTTGAAAGCTGCGACTAGGTCGTTCACATACTTGTCTGAGGCGCGCTGCACCATCCTTGAACCTACGGTCGCTGCCAATCCTCCTATGTTTATCGAGACGTTCCATTTCACTTTGGTTGATCCGCTAACCTCTTCCAAGGAAAAGAGCGCGTCAAAGTTCATGGAGCTTCCCGCTCCGGATCCCTTCCCGAACATCCTAAGCTCCTTTCCGGGCGATTTTTCCTCAACTCCTATCTCAGTATTGAACTTTCCTTTGATAAATGACATTCCAACCTCTACATCAGCCCTGATTTTGCCGTCCTGCACCTTCTCATACTTGAGGACACCAGGTATAGATTTGGCCAGAGATTCTATGTCCTTCAGTTTTGAGTAAACCGTAGCTGCCGCAGAGCTAACATCGAATTCCCCTGACATCTCCATCTTATCACACATATGCTTGCAAGTAAAAATAGTTAAAGCATAGCAGCTCTCAACCCTTTTAAAAGTTGCGCTTTATTAAGTAGTATAAAGGATAAAGTTTGCGTCGTATATTTGCATCTCCAAAAGTGATTTCATATCAGTTATAACCGGGAAAGGCATAACGAGATTGGTAAAGGATGGCAAATTGGTCATAAGCCCATTCGATCTGTCGCAGATAGGAGCCGGCTCTATAGACCTTCACCTTGGGAGAGAGTTCCGAGTTTTCAAGCCAAGCGGCGGCACGATAGAGGTTGGCGACTCTCCAGATTACAAGAGCATCAGCAAGCTTGTCAAGCTAGGCAAGCGCGGCGAGATCACGATAGAGCCTGGAGAGTTCCTTAACGGCATAACAGAAGAGAGGATAAAGCTTCCCAGGGGATATTCTGGAAGGATAGAGGGAAGGTCCAGATTCGCAAGAATAGGGCTGCTTGTGCACGTGAGCAGCGGCTTCGTCCAGCCGGGCACAGACGGAAAGATAGTTCTGGAGATAGTAAACCTCTCGCCATTCAAGATGAAGCTGAAATGCGGGACTCAGATATGCCAGCTCATAATAGAAGAAGCAAAAGGAGGAGGCACTTACAAGGGCAGGTATTACGGCCAGAAGAGCCCATGATTGCATAGCTTATATGAAGGGATTTTGAAAGCGAAAGTGGGCCCGAGGAGAATTGAACTCCTGGTCTCCCGCGTGTGAAGCGGACGTCTTGCCACTCGACTACGAGCCCAAAAGCAGCGCTTTAATATATGCTACAGAATCATATTTATTTGTAGTGATTGGTTGTCGAAATTTTATACAGGAGTGGGGGATAGCGGGGACACATTCGTAGGCAAGAAAAAGGTGTCCAAATCCGACAGCTACACCCGTGCTGTCAACGAGATTGACAAGCTGAACAGCTACTTGGGGGTCATACTTGCGAAGAACGTTGATGAGAGAATCGGCTCTATGCTGTCAAAAGTGCAGGACGATCTCTTTATTGCAGGAGCGCAGATTGCATCCGCACTCGACAATATGTACGCACCAAAAAGGAAGCTCTCCGACAGCGACGTCAGGGAGTTCGAAAGGAGCATAGAGAGCTACGGCTCCAAGCTTCCAGAGCTGAAGAAGTTCGTGCTGCCTAGAGGGTCTGAGGAAGGGGCGATGCTCCACTATGCGCGCTCGCTCGCAAGAAGCGCGGAGATTGCGGTAGTGGAGGCTTCGAAGAGCTACAGCATAGACGGTGAGATAGTAAGATACCTCAACAGGCTATCGTCGCTGCTGTTCGTTATGGCTCTCTATTCGAACATGAAATCAGGAAAGAAGGAGTCAAATCCAAGGTACTGATCACTTTGATAGGCTGAAGTACTCCCTGAACTTTTTTGTAGTTTCGAGGCGTTTTGATCTTCCGATTTTTGTTGAGCGTATGAAATCCTTTTCAGAGAGCTCTTTCACGTGGTCGTACGTGCTGCTGCCGAAGACGCGGACAACCGCGCTCTGTAGTATTGGCTCGTTCCTGCTTATGTAGGCGAGCACGCGGAGCGATCCCCTAGTTATATCGGGCGATCCTGCAAGCCCGCTAACCTTGCTTGCATAGGGTTCCCTTACTGACAGCATATACGTGTCCGCAACCTTCTCGACTGCAAGCGCCCCTCCTGATTTTGTGTACTCTTCCGCCAACGCGGCTATCATCGTCCTTACAGCCCCTACCGAACTGACCCCTATCGCTGATGCAATCTCTTCTGCGCTCATCGCCTTTCCAGACACGAAAAGCACAGCCTCTATGAGGTTCCTGTATTCCCTTGAGTTGTCCTCAGCCACCGGCACCACCAAGCACCTTTATGAATATGTCGCCGAAGAACTCCTCCTGGAGTATGCCTAGCCTGCCCTTCGATACAAGGAAGAGCACGGGTATGAAAAAGTCGAACAGCATCTCCTGAGTGCTCCCGTAGAGCCTTGCCAGGCTGCCGAACAGGACTATCCCTTCCTTGTCTGCGTTCTTTGACACCAGGTCGAAAGTGCGCTCCATCTTCTGGTCTATGTCCTCCTTGGGAAGCTCAAGATGGAACTGCGCTGGAGGCTCGCGCTCCCTGGTGCTCCTCTTCTCGATCTTCATCGCCTCGTCAAGCGCCCCCATAAGCTCGTCAAGCGTAACCTTCCTCGGTGGCTGCATCCTGGCCCTTGACACAAGGCCCGGAACGTCAACAGGCAGCCTGCGCTGCCCGACCTCTGGCTCAGGCTCCGGCTCTTCCTCGACCGCAAATACCTGGAAGCGATCGCTCTTCATCTTCAGGAGTATGGAAGCAGCAAGAGCGAAGTTTGCCGGCATCCTAAGATCCATCAGCTTTATGCTCTTTATGACTGACATGTAGCCCTCGACAAGCTTCGCTATGTCTATGTCCCACGGGTCTATCTGGTTGCTCTCCACCAGGCTTATCAGGAGCTCCCTCCATGTCGCCTCGGACACGAGCTTCTGAAGGTCGAAAGCGCTGCTGCTTGCAACGCCTGGGTTCGCTGTCTCGGTCGCCATCCGAATATACCAATATTGTTTGCCTAAGAAAGTATTTATTCCTTAATTATGCTTTATACATTGAAGGTGGCTAGTTTGGCATCGCAGTACGGGCTCCTTGGCAGGATGTACCTTACGATATTTCTCATATTCGCGATAGGCTTCGCCATAATATACGCAGTAATGGCGGCATTCGGCGCAGGCGCGTATCTCATACTCATAATAGCTGTGCTGTTCTTCATCCTGCAGTGGTACGCCTCGCCTAAGATGATAGCAGCAGCATCCCGGATAAGATACATAGGAAAGGAGGAGTACCCGAGGCTTCACGTTTTGGTTGAGGCGCTTGCCAAGCAGGCGCATGTGCCTGCTCCTCGCATAGCCATAGCTCCATCAAAGGAGCCGAACGCGTTCGTCTTCGGCAGGACCAGGAAGGACTCGACTCTAGTGATACACGAGGGGCTTCTTCCGCTGCTCAACGGAGACGAGCTCAAGGCGGTTCTCGCTCACGAGATTGGGCACATAAGGCACGGCGACGTCTCTACGATGACGTTCGTTTCTTTCATACCCGTAGTTGCGTACATAGTGGCGCAGCAGCTGTTCTGGAGCAGCTTCATAGGCGCTGGGAACAGCAACAGCGACGCATACTTCATAATAATAGGGATGTTCGCATTTCTGGCATACTTCATCAGCAACCTGATGATGC
>JAMCZI010000031.1 GCA_023485545.1 Candidatus Martarchaeota archaeon | reverse complement strand
CATTGCGCTGGAGAGCTTCGTATACGAGCTTGAGGAGGACGCCAAGAGGGTAATAAAAAGAGAGAGGAAAAGATCGCATGCTAAGGCTTTCAAAGGGAAGAAGGGCAGCCGGAGAAGTAAAGGCTAGCCCGGATGACTTTATAGTCAACGAGATAGCCCAGAACGGCACAGTACTGTCGCAGAAATGGCACTCGCCAGAAGAGCTAGGCTTTAGGGGGGGCAGCGGCAGCTTTGCTGTGTTTGTAATGCGCAAGCGCAACTGGAACACGATACAGGCCCTAAAGGAACTTGCAAGAGCAAGTGGCAGAGGCGCAGGCTCAATAGGCTTCGCAGGCACGAAGGATAGGGTCGCAGTCACAACGCAGCTCTGCAGCATATTCGGCGCACAGCCAGAGCGGGTCGCAGATACCCACATAAAGGACATAGAAGTGCTTGGGGCATGGAAATCTTCAAGCGGCATGCGCCTGGGAGAGCTTCTTGGCAACAGGTTCGAAATAATCGTGAGGACAGGAGAGCCAGGCGCAATTGGACTCGCATCATCAATAAGCAGCGAGCTCGGGGGAGTTTTCCCAAATTATTACGGAGAGCAGCGTTTCGGCACTCGAAACGCCAATGTGCAGATAGGCCTGCACATGCTAAAGGGCGAGCTAGAGGATGCAGCAATGCTATTCCTGACGTCCGTTGAGAACGAGGAGCTTGACGAATCAGTATCCGCGCGCAAAAGGCTCTCAGGCGAGGGCAACTTCGCAAAGGCGCTAGAATACTTTCCAAGGTATCTGAAATATGAGCGCACAATGCTAGCGTCGCTGTCAACCGCGCCGACCGACTTCGCAAAAGCTTTCCGCTCTCTCCCGCGCCAGCTGCTCCTCATGTTCGTGCATTCCGTGGAATCCCACATATTCAATGTTGCGCTGGAAGAGCGCATAAAGTCTGGCAATACCTCTCCTGAAAGTGGCGCGATGTGCTGCGCTGCTAACTTCTACGGTTTTCCAGACATAAGCAATGCTGCCCCTTACGACCCGCTCAAAAAGGAGCCGCAGTTCGAGCTAGGCAACATAATAGGCTATACAACAGGCAGTCAGTCGCTATCTGATTTGGAGCGTGGCGAACTGGAGAAGCTTGGCATATCAACAGAAGATTTCAGGGTTCGCAGGATTCCAGAGGCGAACAGCAAGGGCGCATTCAGGCCCCTGTTTTCTCCTTACAAGGATTACGCCCAGGATGTCGGAGAGGGATTTCTCAAGCTCGCGTTCTCGCTTCCGGCAGGGTCATACGCCACCTCGCTTCTAAACGAGTTCGTTGACAGGCGCTCTGTTTCAAAGGGGAGTGATGAATGATTCATCCAAAGGATGCGCCAGGGTAGGGATTTGAACCCTAAAGTCCTTGCGGACACCGGTTTGCCTGTTGCATCATCAAATCAGCTCTCGACATTTTGCAAACTCGAGACCGGCGCGATACCGGATTCCGCCACCCTGGCATAATTTCAGTGAAGTCCAGCAAACCGCTGAAAAACAATAAATATTAATTGTGAAGTGTTTATATCCTTTAGCATCAATCTACATATAAAGATTGGGTTTTATGACAGACAATTCGAACGTGTTTACCCTGAGGCTCGTTACAGTGGCTGTTTTCGTCATACTAGCGATAGCGGGGGTGGGCTTCTCAGGGTACCTGCTCGTCATAGCAAACTCGCCATACATGTACTTTACTGCGGTACTCTTCGCCATACTTGCGATAATAAGCGGCTTCTTCAACCTTGTAGCTTCAACTACGTATTACCGCTCATATTTCTACAACAAGCACTTCAAGGAGCTGCAGAGGAGCATAAAGCCCCTGAAGAGCTTCCCAAAAGTTGCGATAGCAGTGCCTACGTACAACGAGAATCCAAAGATAGTGGAAGATACTATTATGAGGCTTCTCAAGCTCGACTATCCAAAGCAAAAGCTTGAGATGTTCCTGCTTGACGATTCTACCAGCGCAGATGTAAATGAAGAGCTGCGCGCCTTCAGCTCAAGGATCGGGATAAAGTATCTCCACAGGGAGAAGAGGAGCGGCTACAAGGCCGGCGCGCTCAACAACATGATGAAGCACACCAATGCCGAGTACGTTGCGGTTTTCGACTACGATGAAAAGCTCAAGAACCGCAAGTTCCTGAAGGACCTGCTCCCCTACTTTGCTGACAAGAACGTCTCCTACGTCCAAACCGAGAAGGGCTACGGAAAGGGCAACACCTTCTCAGATTCTGTAAGCCTGTTCGACAAGTTCTTCTTCAAGTTCATACAGCCTGCAAGAGCCATGAACAACACCGCAATATTCGCCGGATCCTGCGGCATAATACGCACCTCGATACTAAAGAAGCTTGGCGGCTTCCCGGAATACGTCATAGAGGACACCTTCTTCAGCTTCGAATCAGACATGAAGAACTACACCAGCCTCTACATACCAAAGGTTTACGCTCTCGGCAAGCCGATACTCACGTTCACAGAGCTGGCAAAGCAGCAGTGGCGCTACAACTACGGCGACACTCAGTTCATAAAGTACTTCTTAAGGTACAAGGGCAGGAAGAAGAACATATCCCCATTTTCAAGGATAGACTACATAACGCACGGCTTCGGCCTGAACTACCTTTCTGTAGTGCTGCTGCTCTTCACTTTCGTGTCAATACTGATAGTGTTCTCTGCTGCGTCGTTCATACACATAACAGTGGCGCAGTTCTTCAAGCCGACATTCATAGGGCTTGACCTGGAGGTGTTTGGGAGCATAGCTTTCTTGATGTCCTTCCTCGCCCCGATAATACTCACAAAGGTGTACTTCAATTCTGTGAAGAAGGGCATAATGGTGTTCGCGCTAAACTTCGCGCTCGTGATAGTGCGCACAAAGGCTGCGATAGCTGCGCTTTTCGGCACAAAGCCCTCAGTGAGCTGGTCCAGGCCTGGAACCAAGCTCTCCGGCAATTTTGCATATTCGCTGAGGAATACAAGCATAGAGTTCTCTATAGCCATGATACTGGTTGCGCTTGGCACGTTCGCCTCGATGCACAACAACGTTCTCGGAGGGTTGTGGCTGATATGGTACGGCTTCCTGTACCTGCTCGCAACCATATTCCTTTACAAATACGGATGATTCTTTGATATACCTGAAGCTGCATGAAGCCGAGGAAAAGCTCATGGTTGCGATGTGCGACGAGGCTCTTCTTGGAAAGATTCTAGAAGAGGGCGACTTGGTAATAGACCTGAAGGCGTACTCCGATTTCTACAAGGGTGAGCTGCTCAGCCCAGCTGAAGCGAGGTTCAAGGTCGACAGCTCAAGAGTCTACTCTTCCAACATAGTGGGAGACGAGTCTGTCAAGGCAGCTATAGATTTGGGTCTTGTGGAAAAGGAGAACGTGATGACTGTCAACGGAGTGCCGTTTGCGCAGTCCTTCAAGCTTGACAAGTAGAAAAAGAAGGGCTCACTCTCCGGAAAGCTCAAGTATTGCTGCCGCGATGTCTCCATCCGACCTCTCAAGCGCTTCCTTGGCCTTCTCGTAATCGTCAGTGTTTGACTTCTCCATCACAACCTTGATGTCGTCCTCGCTTATCTCCACCTTCTGCTTCAGCTCCTTCTCTTCCACATTGCCGGATATGTTGAAGCTTACGGTGCCCTGCATGTCTATCCTTGTCACAGAGGGCTCAGATATCACTATTTGGAAGCCTTCTCCCTCTATTATTACTTTGCTAGCATCTATCTCGCTCTGCTTCATTCCCATCTTCGCCATCATGCTCTTCAGCATCCTTGGGTCTATGTTAGGCATCATCGAATCACTCAAACCTTCTTGTAGTATACTCCTACGCTGGTACAGTTGGAAGTCATGTTCTGATCAGCGGTAAGTATGAAATTGAAAGTGCCGCTCGAGTTCAGCGTTATGTTGTGCGTAGAATTGTTGCTCGTTATTGGGAAAAGCCCCTTGTGCCCTCCCGGAAGCACACAGAAAAATTCCCCGAACTCTATAGGATAGCCCAGCGTATCGTTTATGCTGCCCGATATCGTCTGCACACTCCTGTTGAAGCTGTATGTTATCTTCGGCTGCGGCGTCCCAAGCTGCGAATTCGAATAAAGGTAAACAGCAATTATCACAATCGCAGCAATAAGGTAGGCTGCAGCCAGGCTCTTCCTTACCATCCTATCACTACCTTTTGAGCGTCACTCTTATAAATTCCTTTGTCTCCTTCTTTGAAGAGAGCCTCAGCCCTGCCTCGGCTGCCGCCTTTTTGAGGGAATCCATGTCCATCGTGTGCGCATTAACTGCCTTTGAAACTCCCCTCCTTTTCTTGAACTCGTATATCCTAATTTCGCCGCTGTTTGCAAGAAATCCTTTAATATAGGAGAGCGATTCCCCTTTGTCGGGCCAGTGGTGGAAGGAAAGCGACGCGTATATGATGTCAAACTTTTTCTTAAATAGTATGCTCCTGCTCGATCCAAGCGCAAACCTAACCTTACTGGGGCGGCGCCTGTGCCTGGCAATCCAAACCATGGCAGCAGAAGGGTCAACAGCATAGAACTTCGCGCGTGACCTTGACGCTGCCATTATCGCAACATCGCCAGGCCCGCATCCGACATCCAGGATACTGTGCGCCTTTGATCCTTTCAGGTCTTCCACAGCGAAGGCGTAGAACCTCCTTATGCTTGGCGCAAGCCTGGCTCCAAGCGCGTATAGCGGAGATAGGAGCAGGCCGAATTTCTCATCATCTTTTCTGTAAAGCATGTGTCCACCATGGCAATTATATGATTTGCCAATTAATATGCTTACTGTGCTCAAATTAATGCTTGGAAGCCGCATTGCCAAGGCCAGAATGTCAGCCATGCTAAGGGAGAGCAGAAGGCTTGAGCGTGAGTCATCAAAGTTTCTGGAGAGCCTTGGCATACAGGAAGCCCCAAGCGCTGCTTACTTCAAGGTTCTTGGCATTCGCCCCACAGAGGGCCCGAAGCGCATACGCGCCGCATATGTCTCAAAGATGAGGAAATACCATCCTGATGTCAACGCGTCTGATGATGCGCAAGATACCGCAAAAGCCCTTAACGAGGCTTACCACTTCCTATCAAAGAAGGGGAACTTTTCAGTCTCAATGTTCACGCAGCAAACAGCAGACAAAGCGAAAAAGGCTTTCATAGATCTGTACCTTGCGGAGCGCAAAAAGGACCTTGAAAGGCTTGAGAAGGACGTCGCAAACTCAAAGGACAGCTTTACCGCTGAAGCTTACGTCGGCAACTTCAACGCGTGGGAGAAGCGCTTCAGGAAAATTTGGGGCAGCCGTTTCGGCAGGTTCTACTCTCTGCAACGCTCCACATCAAAGCTGAAGAAAAGAATGGAAAAGGTAATGGAAGGCAAGCTGGGCCAGGAGGAGCGCTCAATACTCAAGGAGAACGCAGCATCTCTTGCTGATCTCGCCGCGCTGCAGCAAGATGCAGAGCGTTTCATCTCCTCAATAAGGAAGGATCTTGAGGCTTCCATCGGAGAGATGGAGAAGAAATCCAAGGCGTCGGTAAGGTACTAATCTAAGAAAGCAATTTAAGATAATCATCATGATAAATACGGTGATCAAACGCTAGCTGAATTCAGGGGAAAGAAGCCAAGGATAAACAAGGATGCCTACATCGCTTTGAGCTCTGAGATAATAGGCGACGTAACCGTGGGAAGCAATTCAAGCATATGGCCCGGCGTTGTTCTCAGGGGAGACATGCACTACATACGCATAGGCAACAACACAAGCGTGCAGGACAACACAGTCATGCACGGCACCGCTGACAAGTTCCCAACAATAGTGGGAGACAACGTATCGATAGGGCATCTGGCGCTGGTCCATGGCTGCACAATAGGAGACAATTGCATTATAGGCATGGGCGCTATAATACTGGAAGGAGCGAAGGTGGGAAACTGGTGCATAATAGGGGCAGGTGCGGTGATTCCGGAAGGCAAGACGATACCTGACGGCAGCATAGCGTTTGGTGTTCCAGGAAAAGTGGCGGGAAAGATAACGAAGCGCCACAGGGAGAGGATAACGAGGAACTGGAAGGCTTACGTGAAGCTCGCGAAGGAGTACAAGAAGGCTCAGAAGCAGCACCTCAAGCTATGATCTGTAAGACGCAAAGATGATAGTTGCAACTTGATATTGTTCTGCGGCTTTGATGGTAGAACAATACATGCGCAATATGCTTACTCCTCGTTTATAAATTTGTATACCATATCTTTTTGTGGCATATATGCATCACAAAAAAATTCTAGGAAAGGACAAGTACGTATTCAAGAGTTACAGTGCAATTTACGCCCAAGCGTTCAAAATTGAAAAGCTTAAAATTCATGCCGGGCTCGGAAGCGAAAACGTGGCGATTGAGCACATGGGAAGCACTGCAGTTCCTGGCCTTGGAGGCAAAAACATATTGGACATTATTGTCGGCTTAAGGAAAGGTAAAAGGCAGCGGGCAAAAATGAAGATCAGGGAATTGGGCTACGATTTCATAAGCACTGCGGGCTCCAGAAACCGGCTATTTTTTGTGAAAGATGAAATTTATAGGGGCAAGAACATACGGGTGCATCTGCACCTTGTCAAGTTCCAGGGACGGGAGTGGAGAAAAAATATTGTTTTCAGGAACTATCTTATTAGGCACAGGGATGCGGTTCTCGAATACGCAAGGGTAAAGAAAATTGCGGCAAAAGAGGCAAAAGGCAGCAAGGAGAAGTACATGAAGGCAAAGGAAAAATTCATAAGAAGAATTACGAAGAAGGCTCTCGAAAGTGATTACCTATAATCAAGACACACTTGGGAGTTTTATCGGCCCTATGCTATTCGACCTCTTTTTCAATTTCCATACACCTACAATTGCTTTCTAGCATCAATTTCCAAACCGGTTTGATTTCCGCACCCAGACTTTTTGGTAAAGCTTTTCGTAAAAAGGTTTCGTAGGTTACCAATTAACCCTATGCTACGACAGCTCGTGCGCGGCCAACATCGCTTACGAGGTCTAACGTGCGCAAACGCACTGCAAGCCTACAACTAGGCATTAATCAAGCGTTTCTCATCATCTGTTATATCGTAAATTTTATACACAATCTCATCAATCTCCTTAGACAATCTAGTTCGTTCTTCTTTAAGTCTCTCAGCTCTGTTGGTGGTCCTATCGCCTAAATTTACCAATTCATTATTGACATTAATAAGTGCATTAACTTTATCAACAATTGCGCTTTGATTAGCTCCAGTTCCTTTTGCGATTGGTAGTTGTTTGAGATAACTTCCGTGATAATTAAGGTATCCTCCAGCCATATGCGAGCTTCCATATAAAGAAGAATAATAGAAATCTAACAATCTCGAATTTATTAATCCAAGTAGATATTTTAGTTTGAACCCGTTATTTACATTTGATATTGAATACATGCCCGTGATATGGACATATTCACCTTTTTCATCATAAGCAGCTATTAGGTTCTTACTTACTTCCCTTATTAGTATTTTTGGTGTTTTTAAGTTTTCCCATATTTCATCAGAAATGTCATGTGGTTTTGGTAAATATTTTTTAACATACCTATTTCTTGAAGAACCTAATAGCTGCTTATGATGAAA
>JAMCZI010000013.1 GCA_023485545.1 Candidatus Martarchaeota archaeon | reverse complement strand
TTGTCTCGTTGACGTCGCCGCAGGAATAAACGAATTTGACAAGAAGAAGGAAGCTGCTGAGAGGGAGCTGGAGAGGGTAGAAGAAAGGCTGGGCGAGGCGCACGGCATGCTCAACGAGAGGAAGGGGTTCCTCAACGAGCTGAAGAAGGAGAAAGAAGATGCAGAGAGGTACAAGGAATTCGCGGATCAGGCCAAGCTTCTGGCGTTTAGCATACTCGCAGCCAGAGAAAAGGCGTTACTTGGAGAACTCGAAACTCACAGGTCGCAGCTCTCCGGCGCGAGCGCAAGGAAGGAGAGCATCTCCAGGGAGCTACTCGCAATAGACTCTGACATAGAAAGCCTGTCTTCCGAAAGGAGGAAGCTTGCCGAGGAGCTGAACAGGCATTCGATAGAGACAAGCTCGGCGAACAGCGCTATCGAGGGCATAAAGAGGGAGCTGGCTGTTTCAGACGAAAGACTTTCATCTTCAAAAGCTTTGCGGGAGAAAGCTGAGGAAGCGCTAGCAAAGATTGCTGCTGAGCTCGAAAAGCATTCTAAAAAGAGTGAGGAGCTGAGAGCCGAGCTGGAATCCCTGCACAAGGAGATCAGCGAGTCTGGAAATTACGGGGAAATTGACGAGGGCGAGAACTATGCGGACATTGCAGAAAAGTACTCAAAACTGAGTGCTGAAATCTCAGCGCTTGAGGAAGCACACTCTGCCGCAGCTATCAAAGCCGCAGAGGCGGAGAGCAGGATGCGCTCGCTTGAGGAGACTTTGTTGAGATACAATTCTGAAAGGGAGCAACTTCAGAGGAAGCTTTTAGAGAGCGCAACTGCATTGAAGAAAGCAACCGAGGCTGCGGCGCTCGCCGGCAAGTCAAAGGAAGGTGCGCTAAATGAGGATGCAAAAATTGCCTCGAAGATTGCGGAGATGAGGAAGGCATCAGACCAAGCCAACGAGGAGATGGTGCGAGTTAGAGAGCAGCTCGCAGTGCACGGAGGCGCTGGAGCGGCGATAGCGGCCAGGCTTCGCGAGGAGCTGGGAGAGGGATTCCACGGCAGAGCCTACGAATTGTGTACATACGCCAGGGAGTTCGAGGCTGCCATAAACGCATCGGCAGGAAGCAGACTCAGCTATTTTGTCGTTGACAATGCCGCAATAGCGTCAAAAGCGATAGACATCCTGAAGAGGCGTGACCTTGGGAGGGCATCGTTCATACCTATTGAGGATGTGGTCAGGTATGAGGTAGACAAGAGCACAAAGGGGCTTAAACCGATAATAGACAACATACAGTTTGACCAGAAGTATCTCAGGGTGTTCAACTTCATCTTTTCAAATACTTACCTTGTAGGAAGCATAGCGGAAGCGAAAAGAAACGGAATAGGCAAGAGGAGGTATGTAACCATCGAAGGCGACCTTGTAGAGAATACAGGAGTCATAAGCGGGGGGAGGAGCAGGGTTTCAAAAAGCCCTATGATGCTCGAATCGCAGCTAGCATCCCTGCGCTCAAAGCTCTCAAATATCAATGAGGAGATAGTAAAGCTCGAAAACGAAAGAAAACTTGCAGGAGCGAGGATTGCAAAGGCTGAGACAGACTTAATAAGGCACAATGCTGCGATGGATAGTGGCCGCGCATCGAAATCAGAGGTGGACGTTGCTATCGCCAAGCTGGAAGCCGACGCAGAGCGCATAAGCAGGGAGCTTGACGGAGAGAGGATTAAGCTTGATGGGCTTGGAAAGGAGAAGGATGCGCTGGAAAAAAGGCTCATTGCTACAAAAGCAGAGGCACAGGCGCTGAGGGCGCAGCTTGGTGACTCATCAGCAATGAAGAGGGTAGGAAGCACAGGCGAGGCGGCCAAGAAAGCCAAGGAAGCTAGAGCCAGGCTTGAAGCCTTGAAGGTCAAGGCCGCTGGAGATGAGAAGGAACTTGAGCTCGTAGAGGCAAGATCCCTGGCGCTTGAGGAAGAACGCAAGGCACAGAACAGGGCCATGAAGGAATTGATTGCGGAAGAGAAGGAGCTTTCCGCAAATAGAGCAAAGCTTGAGGCTGACAGGAAGGAGCTGGAGGGAAACATGAACAGCAAGGACTCATTTGCCAAGGAGTTGTACGCCAAGGTTTCGGATCACGAGAGACAGATATCGGAGCTGGGGTTCAAGAGCGGCACGCTTAAGAGCGAAATGGAAAGGCTTGAGCGCAGCATCATAGAGCTCTCAGGAAAGATCAGCCAGGCGGAGGTCAGGATAGGGGATATAAAGGCGGAGAAGAGAAGCTACGAGGACATTACGCCACTCGATCTGCCGCTGGACCAGATGGAGCAAAAGTTGGGTGCTGCGCGTGCGGGTATGGAGAGGCTTGGGTCGGTAAACATGAAGGCCCCGGAGATGTACTCCGAAAGGAGCAGGGAAGTAGAGGAAGCGGAGGAGAGGCTCAGAACCATAAGCATGGAGAAAACATCAATACTTGACATGATTAGTGAGATAGAGTCGAAGAAGATAAGCGTTTTCGGCGAAGTATTCGACAGCATCAATGCAAACTTCAAGAGGATATACAAGCTTGCATACGATGGCGAGGCGGAGATGAAATTGGAGAACCAAAAGAACCCGTTCTCTTCCGGGCTGCAAATAATAATAAGGGAGAACGGCAAGACCAGAAGCGTAGAGGCACTTTCCGGAGGGGAGAAGTCTTTCGTGCTGATAATGCTCATATTCGCCATACAGATGAGGAGGCAGATGTCCTTCTACATATTCGACGAGATAGATTCGGCGCTTGACAAGGAAAACTCGAAAAAGCTCTCTATGCTTCTGAAGCGCTTGGGCGAGAGCTCGCAATTCATAGTGGTGAGCCACAACGACTCCTTGATAGCGTATGCGGATACGGTGATAGGGGTTGCAAAACACGATGGCGAATCGAGAGCGGTGGGCATAGAGGCGAACGCAGGAGGCGTAGAAGGCAGGGAATTGTGATGAAGAGCAAAGGGAGGAGGAAGCGGAAGAGCGAAGGCCGCAGCAAAGGCATGACAATATGGCCGCTTTACGTCGTCTTCGCGATACTTCTCGTTCTTTACATAAGGTTCAATAGCAATGGAGTCCTCTCAATAGCACTGGGCGCCGCGTCATTTATAGTGCTCGTAATAATAATAGGGTTGGAACTCATTAGCGGAGTGAACAGGAGCAATGCAGTAAGGGAAGGCACTGAAATAGTCATAGCCATCGCAGTAGTCATCGGGTTGTGGCTGTTCCTGCGCTTTGCTCTGAATACGCCTACTCCGCTGGACGTTGTGCCGAGCTGCTCAATGCTGCCGGTACTTCACAGAGGGGACATGATAGTGATACAGGGATTGAACGTGACAAAGCTTAGGGCACCGATGGTTGATGTGACAAAGCAGCAGTTATCGTCGATGCTGAGCAGCATAGGCTTAGAGTTTAATGCTTGCGTAGCGTACGAGAACTATTCTGGGGGAGCGCTCATATCACAGGAAGTGAAAAACGGATATTCTATTGGGCTGCTGGCTACAGGCGATGGGCCTGAGCATATAATATCAAATGCTTCGCAGGCAGGTAACCTTGTCAGGTATTACTGTGGGGAGAGGAAGGTGGTCTTTGACAATGGCGTATCGTACAACGAGGCCTACACAAAATCGATAGCGATTGGCAACACCGTAATAACAGGGGACAGGAACAATTCAATCATAGTTTACACTACAGTGCCTCAGGATTCGTTCTACGCTGCGGGAGACTCGTACGTAGTCCACCGCGTTTACGCGATAATAAATGCGAGCGGAAGCTACTATGTGCTTACCAAGGGAGACAACAACCCCGGACTGGACATGCAGTATGGCAACCTTCCGATAAACGTCTCGTATGTAAATGGCAGGGTAATAGGCTCTGTCCCGTTTATTGGATACGCAAAGCTTATACTGAGCGGCGACTTTTCGCAGCCAGCAGGGTGCAACTACACCATAACGCATTGATTTCATTGGTGCTGACGAATATCGGCATTTTCAATAATTATATATACTTTTGCCTTCTATAATCGTATGCACCGACGCCTGCAGATTGACGCTGGCATCGTTTACCTTTTCTCAAAGGATTAATATGGCAGACTTAAACAGAGATGTTAGACTGGCTGTGGATAGCGGAGAAACTGCCATCGGAGTCAGGAGCACGTTGAAATCCCTAATGGAAGGAACAGCAAAGTTGGTAGTTGCGACATCTAAGAGCAAAAAGGAGCTCGTTGATGACCTGAACCACCTATCCAAGATTGCTGGAATAAAGGTCATCATATTTGAGGGCACGCCGATGGAATTCGGAGCGGTTTGCGGAAAGCCGTATTCTGTATCTGCGATATCGATAATACAGCCAGGGGACTCCGGGATACTTAAAAATTTTAGCAGTGATTGATTGCCTAATGGTGAATTTGCAGCAAGGAAACTGGTGAAGCAGAGGAAAAGGCAGCGCATGCTTAAGAAATGGCTGAAGAGGAAGAAACTGAAGCTGAAACAAAAGTACGATGCCGTGGGCACTGTGCCAAGGGCCAAGGCTCTAGTTCTGCAGAAATTTGTCGTCGAGCAGAAGCAGCCCCACTCTGGACAGATAAAGTGCGTGCGCGTCCAGCTTATAAAGAACAACAGGGTTGTTGGGGCTTTCGTGCCGCACGACGGCTCGATAAACTTCATAGACGAGCACGACGAGGTCACAATAGAGGGAATGGGAGGCTCGCAGAGAGGACAGATGGGAAGCATACCTGGAATGAAATACAAGGTCGTTGAAATAAACGGAGCGAGCCTTGAAGAGGTAAGGACCGGAAGGAAGGACAAACCCAAGAGGTAATGATTTATGGCTGAGGAAAGCGTTGTTCAGGAAACTGGAGTTGATTCGGACAAAGCAGCCGCTGCAGAGAAGCAGAAAAAGGCTACAAAGAAACAGTCCAGGAAGGCGGCAAAACCTGCAGAAACTACAGAGCAGAACAAGGAAAGGATGCTTTTTGAGAAATACAGCTATGACGTAAAAGTTGAGGACCTTAGCCTGAAGAGGTACATAGACCTAACGCCACTCGAATACCCGAGCACTTTTAGAAGGAGAAGCCAGAAAGACCTGTCAAAAGCGACGCTCAACATTGTCGAAAGGCTGGAGAATTCGATGATGAGAGGAGGCACAGGCGGAAGAGTTGGCGGCAAGACCATTAGGACTGAGGGAAGACTGCAGGGCAAGAAAATAAAGGTCATGCACATAATAGAGAAGGCATTCGACGCAATACACGAAAAATCTGGCGCGAATCCGCTTCAGCTGTACGTCAAGGCGCTTGAGAACAGCGCGCCGATAGAGGACACGACCAGAGTGAGGTACGGCGGCATAATTTCCAATGTGGCTGTGGACATAAGCGCCAGCAGGAGGCTGGACATAGCGCTGAAGAATATCGCAATGGCGACAGTGATAGGATCCTTCGGCAAGAAGAGAAGGATGTATGATGTCCTAGCGAACGAGATAGTGCTAGCTGCCAACAACGACATCAACAGTTACGCTGTAAAGAGAAAGAACGAGATTGAGCGCATGGCAAGGAGCGCAAAGTGAGCAATGGTGCGTATTTATGGTAAGGAAAGAATTCGTAGTTGAAGAAGTAACGCGCATAATGAAGGACGTTACCAGCGTCAGGAACATAGGGATAATAGCGCACGTCCACCATGGAAAGACCACCCTTACCGACTCACTTCTTGCAAAGGCAGGCCTCATACCGAGATCGTCTGCTGGAGACGTGCTCTATACCAACTACGAGGCGATAGAGAAGGATAGAAGGATGACTATAAAGAGCGCTTACATATCACTGGGATTCACCTACGAAGACAAAGATTACATTATAAACCTGATAGACACGCCTGGACACGTTGATTTCGGAGGGCACGTCACCAGAGCAATGAGGGCGGTTGACGGCGTAGTGCTAGTCGTGGACCCTGTTGAGGGAGTAATGCCGCAGACCGAAACCGTGCTGAGACAGGCACTGAAGGAAAGAGCAAAGCCTGTGCTGTTCGTAAACAAGGTGGACAGGCTGCTCAACGAGCTGAGGCTCACGCCCGAGCAGACGCAGGAAAGGCTTGCTGCGCTGATAGGGGATATAAACAGGATGATAGAGCAGTACTCTCCAGAGGAATTCGCCGACAAATGGAAGGTAAGCGTTGAAGGAGGAAGCGTGTGCTTCGGCTCCGCCATGAAGAGGTGGGCGATATCGGTAAGGATGATGAAGCAGAAGAACGTCTCCTTCAAGCAGGTTTTCGATTACACTGCCGCAGGCGACGAAGCGAAGCTGCAGGATATTGCTCCGATAGAGGACGCCATATTATCAATGGTGGTAGAACACCTGCCGAGCCCGAAGGAAGCGCAGAAGTACAGGGTGCCTATCATGTGGCATGGTGACATGTCTTCGGTTGACGGCCAGGCGATGGCAAACACTGACGCGAATGCAAAGGCTAACATGGTGACTTTCGGAGTTGCTTACGACCAGCACAGCGGCGAGGTCATAATAACCAGAATCTTCTCGGGCACAGTTAAGAAGGGTATGGAATTCTACGTGAGCGGCAGGACCAATAAGCAGCGCGTCCAGCAGGTTGCGCTGTACATGGGCCCTGACAGGATAATAGTGGACGAGGTCCCCGCTGGAAACATAGCAGCGCTGATAGGTCTCAAGGATCTCTCGATAGGAGATACGGTGAGCGAGAACCAAATAGAGGCTTTCGAAAGCATAACACACTACTCGAAGCCAGTGGTGACAAAAGCCATAGAGGCGAAGGACTCCAGGGACATGACAAAGCTCATAGAGGCGCTCAGAATACTTTCAAAGGAGGACGCTACACTGAAGGTCGAGATAAGCCAGGAAACAGGAGAGCACCTCATAAGCGGCATAGGTGAGCTGCATCTCGATGTCATAGAGACAAAGATAAGGGATGAGTTCAAGGTTCCTATAATAACGAGCGAGCCAATAGTAGTTTACAACGAAACAATAAGCGGCAAGGCTGGCCCAGTGATGGGAAAGTCGCCAAACAAGCATTCAAGGTTCTTCGTTACTGTCGAACCGCTCCCAGAAAAGACCCTCGCAGCGATGGATGAGGGCAAGATAAGGGAGGGCAAGCCAAAGGGGCAGCTGGCCATAGACGCTTTCATCGAAGCTGGCCTCGACAGACCCACCGCAAAGGGGGTGGTTGACGTATGCAACAGGAACATAATGGTAGATGCGACGCACGGAGTGCAGTATCTCAACGAGGTCATGGAGCTTCTAATTGACGGATTTGAGCAGGCCGTGAAGGACGGTCCGCTTGCGAGGGAAAAATGCGCAGGAGTGATGGTAAGCATAGTAGATGCGACTATACACGAGGATCCTGTTCACAGAGGCCCGGCACAAATAATACCTGCCATAAGGAACGCAATATATGCCGCGATGCTCAGCGCAGGCATAACGCTGGTTGAGCCGAAGCAGAACTTTACGATAAGCATACCGCAGGACAACATGTCAGATGTGATATCTTTCCTGCAAGGCAAGCGCGGGCAGATAGTCACGGTGAACCAGGAGAGGGCGGAGGTTACTATAGTGGCAAAGCTGCCTGTAGCGGAAACGCTGAAGAGCTTCTCTAACGATCTCAGGGGGCTCACGCAGGGAAGGGCAGTATGGTACACCGAGTTCGCAGGATACGACAAGCTGCCTGGAGAGCTGCAGAACAAGGTTGTGAGGGACATAAGAGTAAGGAAGGGGCAGCCACCAGAGCCGCCGAAGCCGGAGCAGTTCCTTGACTGACGCCCAATATTTATATATGTTTGCTGGCAATCTATTATTGCAATTTCTATTTACTGGATGATGGAAACTGACGGTGTTAATTATGGCAAAGTCTTTCGTAAAATTCGAAGTCCCAGAGGAAGTGGTCAAAAAAACCTACGAGGCGCTTCAGCTTGTGAAGCAGTCCGGCAGCGTGAAGAAGGGCTCAAATGAGGTCACGAAAAGTGTAGAGCGCGGGCTTGCATCTTTCGTAGTTATCGCAGAGGACGTCGACCCGGAAGAGGTTGTCATGCACATACCGTCCATATGCGAGCAGAAGAAGATTGCTTACACTTACGTGCCGAACAAGCTGGAACTCGGTAAGTCAATAGGGCTGAACGTGCCTTGCACCGCAGTTGCAGTGGAGAACCAGGGCAATGCAGCGCAGAGCATAAAAGACATAATATCAAGGCTTACGGGAAGCTCAAAGAAGGAGCAGGCACAGGAGAAGAAGCAAGAGTGATTATAGATGGAAGGAGAATCGCAGCAGCAGTTTTCAGGTTTCCTTGCGGAGATAGTCGAGATAAACAAGAAAAGGAAGACGGGCATATACGGCGAAATATACCAAGTAAGCTGCAAGATTCTCGAAGGAAGGGACAAAGGAAGGATAATAAGGAGGAACATGCTCGGGCCAGCAATGGTAGGCGATGTAATAAGGCTGCCAGACACCAACAGGGAGGCTCGCGAGATCAAGGTGAAGTGATACTATGGAATGCTCTTACTGCTCGAAGCCCATAAAGCAGGGAACAGGAATAATGTACGTCTTTAGGACAGGCGCAATAAAGTACTACTGCTCGGGCAGGTGCTACAAGAACAGCATAGTAATAAAGAGAAAGATTAACAAGAAGCTTGTCGCACACAGATCTAAGACCAAAGCAGTTTGAATTTTTTAAATTGCGCTCCTTATTTTCTTTATTTTCCTGTGAACAATTCGTCAAGGTCCAGAGGCTCATTCTTGCTTATATTCTTTATGCTCCTCTTTATTCCCTCCTCCGTATATTCGGGAAAGTCTACACCGCTTATGACTATCATAACCTTGAGCATGTCCTTTTGCATTCCCTCCTCTATCCTGGCTCCCCACTTTACCATAGCATCGTCGCTTATCCTGTTGGATACCTCCTGGAATATCATCTCAGCTTCACGAAGTGTAAGGCTCTCCCCTCCTGTTATGTTTACCAATGCCTTCTTGGCATTGGAGAAATCAACATCAAGAAGAGGACTCTTTATGGCGTTCTCAAGGGCAACCGCAGCCCTGCTTGTGCCGTCGTTCGTAGGCATTCCCTCGCCGGTGCCTATCACGGCATAACCTGATTCCTTCAGAACGGCGCGAAGATCCGCAAAATCTATGTTGACCATGCCTGGCTTTGTCACCATCTCCACTATACCCTTGGCTGCGCTTGCAAGAACTTCATCAGATACCCTAAAAGCCATATTCAGCGGAAGGTCCGGCGCTATGGAAAGAAGCTTATCGTTGTGTATTATTATCGTAGTGTCGCAAACCTTTCTGAGCTTTGAGAGCCCTTCCAGAGCATTCTTCATCCTCACCTTTCCCTCACTCGAAAAAGGAAGCGTGACTATTGCTATGGTAAGCGCTCCTGCCTCCCTGGCCTCGTGAGCTATTGTGGCTATTGAGCCTGTCCCTGTTCCGCCTCCTAGGCCGCATGTTATGAACACCATCTGTGAATCGGAGAGCAGATGCCTTATTTCCTCCTTGCTCTCTATGGCTGCTTCCTCCCCTACTTTTATGTCGCTGCCCGCGCCTAGGCCCCGTGTTATCTTCTTGCCGAGAAGCAGCTTCCTTTCGGATCGCGTCTTGACTAGATGAGGTGCATCGGTGTTCATTGCAACCAATGTTGCATCTTTTACCCCTATCGCATTAAGCCTGTTGATCGTATTGCTTCCTGAGCCTCCCGTGCCGACAACGTATATCTTTGGCTTGGAGGATTCTATGAACTTTAGTATCTCCTCGTCATCTGGGCTGAGTGCCTCGTCTTTTTGAATAGAATCATCCATGAGAACCGACCGTTGTTTTATAGGATATTATCGGTATGAAGCATTAAATAATTTGCGCAAGAACGGCGCGCAATGTCAATATGGCGTTTTAGATTGCAGCTAGCTGCAATTACAAAAAAATAATAAATAGCTCTGCCGTATACTTGTAATTGGTGAATCTAATGGCAGCTTCAAAGAAGGGGATACTTGGCAAGAGAATAAAGGACATAAAAATAACTAGGGGCATGAAGGTCTCCGGACTTTTTGATGGAATGGCGGATATTGGGGGGTTCTCTGGGCAACACATGGTCAGGGGGAAGGAGATACTAGGAGAGATGATAAAAGACAAAGATTCATTCAACTTCCTTTCGTTTCCTGCAGATATAGTCTCAACAGGGCTAAGGGGAGTTCTCGCAGGGATGGTAAAGTACTTCGACGCGATAATAACCACCTGCGGCACGCTAGACCACGACATTGCAAGGGCGTACGGAGGTGTGTATTCCAAGGGTACATTCGAGGCGGATGATGCGGCGCTGCACAGGGCCAAGGTCTACCGGCTCGGCAACGTATTCATCGAGAATTACCAGTATGGAGGCAAGCTTGAAGAGGCATTCAATTCCACAATGAAGGAGCTTTATGCCTCAAAGGACTACAAGAAAGAATATTCGCCGAGCGAGCTGATAAACGAATTTGGGAAAAGAATCAAGGACCCGGGATCCATACTCAGGCAAGCTTACTTGAACAATGTGCCGATATACAATCCAGGCATAGTGGACGGGGCTTTTGGGACGCAGCTCGCCATATTTTCGCAGGACCATGATTTCAAGCTTAACATGCTTAAGGATGAGCTTGCGCTGAGCAACATCTCGTTCGATAACAAAACAACTGGGGCGCTGATGATAGGTGGGGGAATAAGCAAGCACCATGTTATATGGTGGAACCAGTTCAAGGGAGGGCTTGATTACGCAGTATACATAACAACGGCCTCGCAGTTCGACGGAAGCCTTTCTGGCGCCAGGCTGACAGAGGCGGTGTCGTGGGGCAAGATAAAAGAGAAGGCAAAATATGTCACCATTGACGGAGACGCGACAATAGTGCTGCCGTTTATGGCTGCGGCACTCGGGTTATCTTGACTATCCGGGTATCTCTATTGTGTCTCCGACAGCAGGAGCATATGCGTCAAAGCCTTCACCGTTCAGCGTCTCTGCAAAGTGCATGGTATGCTCCCTATCGCCGTGAACGCATATCACATGGTTGGGTGCGCTAGACCTAACGTATTCGTAAAGATCGGAATCGCTCGCGTGCGCGGAAAAGTCGTACTGCTCAACTTCATTGTTTATCTTAATCTTTGAATTCTTTACAGTTATGTGGCCGTTCTCAAGTATCTGCCTGCCATTGGTTCCTTCGGCCTGATAGCCAGTAAGAAGTATTTTTGAGTACTTATTCAGCTTCGTTATGTAGTTGAGCACTGGCCCACCGTTGAGCATGCCAGCCGTTGTAAGTATTACTGATGGCTCCTCTAGTGCTTCCTTTCTGACATGGTAATCGTCCACCCACACCGTCTCCATTATGGCTTTTGAAAGAATGTCTCCGTTCTTGATGAATTTCGAGTTCTTTGAGACTATTGTTGTGGCGGCCCTTGCCATCCCGTCCACATATGATATTGGTGTCAGTCTGTGCTTGTACAACATTGCAAGTATCTCCTGGCTCCTGCCGACCGCAAAGACAGGGATCAGTGCTGTTCCGCCGTTGTCAAGAGTAGCCTTTATGTCATCGATGAACTTTTCCTCGAGCTTGTGCCTGTCAGGGTGCTCGCGCGACTCGTATGTTGACTCTATTATGAGGACGTCGCTCTTTACTATGTCGGCTCCCGAGTGCAAGAACTGCTTTCCAAGCTTGAAATCTCCAGTATATACGACACGCTTGTTCTCCTTTCCTTTCTTCCGCTCTATCAGAGTCACTGCACTCCCGCATATGTGTCCCGCGTCGTAAAGTTCTATATCGTAGTTGCCGAACGGCATCGGCTGCTTGAAATTAAGCGGGACGAATTTTGTATTGTAGATATTTGCCTGCCTTTTGTGGTAGTGTATGTTAGAATGCTCGTTCTTGGCTATCTTCATCGCGTCCTCTATAAGGAGCATTGAAAGCTCAAGGGTTGGTTTCGTCCCAAATGTCGGGCATGAGTTCTCGTTGTACAGCGCAGGGGCGAAGCCACTATGATCAAGGTGTGCATGGCTTATCACAGCGGCATCTATTGAAGGTATCGCTGTTGGAAATTCGGTCTTGTGGTCTACCTTGATCCCAAAATCGAGCATTATTTTCCTATCGTCCGATAGCAGAATGGAAGACCTGCCAACTTCCTGCGCACCACCGAAGAAACTAAAACGCAAAGAACCACATTGCCGCATAAAAAAGGTCGACAATCACACTTTATTAAAATACATATATAAAAGTTCTGATAGATATAATCGTAAAATTTACAGAATGATTGCATGTCTGCTGAACCTAATTTCGTTGATGTAGTGGCGCTTACAAGGATAACGCCGCAAACCTATGTGGAGAACTTTGGCAGCGCCATAAATTCCTCATTTTTTGATGCTTCGAATATACTTGGCACCTTAAGGATGAAAAAGCTGGTGGATTTTGAAACCAATTTCCCAGGACAGAATGAGATAAAGATAACAGAAACAGGAAACAAGCTTCTTCAGGACCTTTCAGCAAAGGCCGAAAGCGAGTTTGACCACCTTGACATGGAGATAATTGAACAGCTGGCGAAGGGGAAGAGATCACTGCCCGACATATCAGGCGCCATAAACATAGCAGATACCGACATGGCGATGCACCTATACAAGCTCTCAAAGCAGGGATTTGCAACTTACGAGATAAGAAACGGCGCGATAGCGATATCTTTAACTGAAAAGGGATTCATGAGGGCTAAGGAGGGCATGCCACAGAAGGCTCAGGTGCAGACAGCAGCGCCACAGGCAGAGGCGAACGCGGCGGCGCAGGCTACAGCTGCACAAGATGTAAAGCCGGAACCGCAGCAGATGAATAAGCCCGCGCAGCAAACTGTCAGCCATGAAGCCAAGCCGCAGATGCCCGGAGGCGCGTATGATGAGAAAGAGGTGCAAGAGCTGCAGAAGATGGCACCGCGCAAAAACGGCGGAATGAAGAAACCTGCAATATTGATTTTATTAGCCATAATAATTATAATTTTGGTAATACTCCTAATCAAGAGCTTGTGATGGTTGCATGGCACGACTGTTGGAATATGAAAAAGCCAGAATACTTCTTGATAAGTACGGAATAAGGTCGGTAGACAGCAAATACCTTTTGAGTGAAAAGGACGCTGCAAAGTTCGCAGAAGGTGGCAACATTGCGATGAAGGCAATATCGCAGAAGGCACTTCACAAAACGAAAAGCGGGCTAGTAATGCTCAATGTATCGAGAGATAATGCAGAAAAGGCTTTCGCAGAGCTTTCAAGGAAGGCTGAAAAGTACAAGCCTTACAAGATACTGGGGCAGAGGATGGCTCCGAGCGGACTTGAGATAATAGTAGGCGGCAGGACCGACGAACAGTTCGGAAAGCTCATACTCATAGGGTTGGGGGGCATATATGTAGAGGTATTCAGGGATTTTGCGCTCAGGGTATGCCCTATATCGCGGCATGACGCCGAAGCCATGATAGGGCAGTTGAAATCGAAAAGCGTAATAGCGAAGGACGCGGGATCGGAGCACATGCTTGTTGAGCTGCTTTTGAAGGTTTCGAAGATGCTCTCAGAAAATGATATTGCTGAGTTGGATCTGAATCCGATAATACTGCATGATAAGGGCTACGACGCGGTTGATTTGAGGGTAATGGTATAGGTGGCATTCATGGACATCAATACAAGAAGAAAGCTTTTTGACATTTTGATGGCTCCGCGCAGCGTTGCCATAGTTGGTGCCACGAGCAACCCTAACAAGGTTGGGCACATAATACTGCAAAACTACATAGACGTAGGATACGATGGCGAAATGTTTCCAGTAAACATAAACGCCAAGCCCGGAGACAGCATAATGGGCTACAAGGCTTACAGGAGTGTAAAGTCAATAGGCAAGCCGCTGGATCTAGTTGTCATAGCCGTGCCTGCAGAAGCCACTCCTGCGATACTTGAGGAATGCAGCAGGGCCAAGGTGAAAAGCGTAGTTGTCGTCAGCGGAGGATATGCCGAAATAGGGAGAAAGGATCTGCAGGATAAGCTTGTTGAGATAACAAGGAAGGGCTCCTTCATATTGATGGGGCCGAATTGCCTTGGTATAATGAATACACGCGCAAGAGTGGATACGCTCTTCCTTCCAACATTCAAGATAGACAGGCCAAAGATAGGTGGCGTAAGTTTTGCATCACAGAGCGGAGCAGTAGGCAGTTCCATATTGGATATGATTGATGCAGAGGGATTCGGGCTTTCGAAGTTCATCTCTTATGGCAACGCGATAGACATAGATGAAGTCGACATATTGGATTACCTTGCCAGGGATGACGAAACTACCGTGGTTATTTTCTACATGGAAGGAGCAAAGCGTGGCAAGGAATTCATAAAGGCAGCCAAGATGATAACCGCAAAGAAACCTGTGATAATGATAAAAGGAGGGGCTACTGAGGCCGGGGCTACCGCAGCACATTCGCATACTGCTTCGCTTGCAGGAAGTTATCAGGCTTATGAGGCAGTATTCAGGCAGTTCGGGATAACGCAGGCGAAGACAATGCAGGATGTAATGGACTTCGCAAAGATGTTTGAAACGCAGCCGTTCCCGAAAGGCAAGAGGGTTGCGATAATAACCAACGGAGGAGGCGTTGGCGTGATAGCGACGGATGCACTGTATGAGGCAGGTCTGGAGCTAGCATCGTTTTCAAAGAAATCAGAAAAGGCGCTGAGGAAGATTATGCCGCCAATAGTAAACATAAAAATGCCCATGGACATGGCCGGAGATGCTGATGACAAGAGATTTGCCGCTGCGCTCGAAGTAGCAAGCTCTGACCCAAATGTTGACGCAATAATGGTGATAGCCCTATTCCAGACACCTGGAGCTGATTCGCGGGTAGCGGCAAGCCTGATAAATTATTCTGCTACTCGAGTTAAGCCGATAGCTGTAGTAAGCCCAGGGGGCAGCTACACACAGGCGCACAGGAACATGATGGAGAGTTCAGGAGTCCCAGTATATTCCTCGCCAGACCAGGCTGCTCGGGCTTTTAAAGCATTGCTAGAGTATAAGGAGTACAGGGATTCGATAAGGTGATTGTGTGGCACAAAAACTTTCGAAAAAGGTACAGGGCATAATAGCGAGGGACAAGAAGGTATTTCTTACTACTACACGAGAGCCGTTCCCATTTGTCCCGCACAGGGGTGAGGGGGATTTCGCATACGACATAGACGGAAAGAAGTTCATAGACTTTACCAGCTTCATATCAGTATACAATCTTGGGGTGAACTCCAATAGCAGCGTGAGGAATGCAATAAAGAATCAGATAGACCTTCTCATGCATTCTGCCTTCACTGATTTTTATGGTGAAATGCCGGTGAAGTTTGGGGAGGAACTTCTCAAGCTCATGCCGAGGGGCTTTGGTAAGCTTTTCCTTTCAAACTCAGGCACTGAAGCCAACGAAGCAGCGATAAAGTTCGCGAAGATATTCAGCAACAGGGGTTATATACTTGGATTCTACAACGCCTTTCACGGGAGGACAGGAGGATCCCTTGGCGTTACCGCTTCGAAATCCATACAGAGGGAGCAGTTTGGGCCGTTCCCGAATGACATACACGCGCCTTTCCCATACTGCTACAGATGCCCTTTCAATGAGAAGTATCCTGGATGCGGCTTTGCATGCATAGACTACATAAAGAAGTATCCCTTATCTAAGGAAGTTAGTCCGAAGGAGGTTAGCGCGATAATGTTTGAGCCGATACAGGGCGAGGGCGGCTACATAGTGCCGCCAAAGGACTACTTTAAGGAGCTCAAAAAGCTTGCCGATGAGAACGGCATCCTGATGATTGCAGATGAGGTGCAGTCCGGCTACATGAGAACTGGAAAGTTCCTCGCGCTCGAAAACTTCGGAGTGACTGCGGATATATACACTATGGCCAAGTCTGTAGGGGCTGGGCTGCCGATAGGAGTCACTGCGGTGAGCAATGCCCTTGGCGACATCCCTTACGGAAAGCATGCGAACACATTCGGAGGGAATTTTGCAGTGACTGCAGGAGGATATGAAGCGCTCAGGCAGATAAATTCGAAGAAGGCGAGGCTTTCGGAGGAGATAGTGCAGAAGGGCAAATACATAATGAAGCGCCTTGAAAGGATGAAGGAAGATTATGAGATAATCGGGGATGTGAGGGGTATAGGACTTATGATAGGCATAGAATTCGTAAAGGACAAAAAAGGTAAGGTGCCAAACCCCGAGGCCAGGGATGCAATACAGCTCAAATGCTTTGATAAGGGGCTGCTGCTGCTCCCTTCAGGAGAGTCTACTATACGCATAATACCTCCGCTCACCGTGAGAAAGAGCACGATAGACACCGGAATGGACATCTTCGAAGACGCGGTCAGGGAAGTCTCAAAGCATGGCGCATGAACTTAGTATGACCTGCCGAAATTGAGCCTGTGCTTTGCCGGCTTTCCACAATATACACATACGCCGTTTACATTTTCCTGCTCGCCGAAAGGTATGTTTGAGGATCTCGCAGCAGTATCCTCCTTTATCTTTGCTTCGCAGTCTTTATCGCCGCACCATAGCGCTTTGACTGCGTAGCCCGCTTTCACAGCTTTCTTCAGCTTTTCATAATTTTCAACGACCATTATCTTCGTTTTTATCAGGTTCCTAGACTTCTGATACAGGTTTTCATGAATTTCTTGAAGCAACTTTGATAAATAAATTGGCAAATCGGCTGCTTGCACGTTTTCCTTGGCAAATGTGTCTCTTCGGAATACGGTTACGGAGTTTGACGCCGTCTCTTTCTTACCTATTTCTATCCTTACAGGAACGCCTGCCCTCTCCCATGCATTGAACTTCCATCCGGGAGAATACGCATCGCTGTCATCGACAAAGACCTTGAAGTCCTTTGCTATCTTTTCCCTTATGCCGTCGGTATATTTGAGTATCTCAGCCTTATTCTCCTCTGAGTATATTGGCACCGCAACAACCTGTATCCTTGCAAGCCTTGGCGGTATTATTATGCCTTTGTCGTCGCCGTGCATCCCAAGCATTATACCTATCATCCTAGTGCTTATTGCAAACGTATTTTGGTAAGCATATTGGCGCTTGCCCTCCTTGTCAAGGAACGTAATGTCGAACGCTTTGGAGAATTTCTGCCCGTCTATATGGAAATCTGGCCCTTGTGATATGCGCCCATCAGGCATTATAAATTCTATGCTGAAAGTTTTTTCAGCGCCGGCAAACTTTTCCGAATCTGTTTTTTGCCCAACTATGCCTTCCAGCGCAAGATACTCCCTGAGAACCTTTTTGTATATGCCAAGTACCTGATCGCGCTCAGCCTCCGCTTCCTCCCTGGTAGCGAATACAGTATGGCCCTCGTTCCACAGGAATTCCCTGTTTCTCAACAATGGCGTAGGGTGCTTGAACTCCCATCTGACAACATTATTCCACTGATTGTATCTCATTGGGAGATCGCGCCATGACCTTATCCATTTTGAGTACGCCGGATACATTATGGTCTCTGATGTTGGTCGCACTGCAAGCTCTTCATCGAGTTCAGATTTGCCGCCTCTTGTAACCCACGCAACCTCAGCAGAAAATCCCTCTATGTGCTCCTTCTCCTTCTCTAGGAAATGCTTTGGTATAAACAATGGAAAGTAAACATTTTGTATTCCTGCTTCCTTGAAAAGCGAGTCTACTGCCTTCTGTATTGATTCCCATAGGTAATACCCGTCAGGACGGAATATCAGGGTGCCAGAAACTTCTCCATAATCGAAAAGGCCAGAGTGCATTACGGCTTGCACATACCACTCGGAAAAATTCTCATCCTTCTTTATAGGTTTCTCTGGCTTTTCCATGAATATTCACCATGACTATTATCTTTTGAATAATCCTTAATAAAGGTTATATCCTTTGCCTGCTAAAAAGCGAACGCGCTACAAGCGAAGCGTGGCCTGCTTCTCTCAAACGCCTAATCGAATACTTGAGCCACGACGGCCCGAACGGTATGTATATGCGCACAGCGTTGCCTTTCCTTGCTAGGTATAACGCATCCATGTTTCGTATTCCATTGAGCATTGCGAATTCTATTTCACGATGATATTTCTTGTTCAGGATTAATGCCCTTTTGATTATAGGCATGTCATGCGTAGCTATCATAAACTTTCTCGAATTCGTGAACAGTATCTGCATCAGCCGGTAGTAGTTCCGAGTAACTTCAGCCCTATCGCCGTAAGCTACTTCTTCAGGCTCTGTATACGCCCCTTTTACTAACCTTATAATGCCACCACTTGATGCAATCCTGGTTATATCTTCTTCGCTCCTGCGCAAGTAAGACTGTATGCATATGCCTACGTTTCCGAACTTTAGTGCAGAGTAGTAGAGCCGGATTGTATCGTCAACCTTACTGGACTCTTCCATATCGAGCCATACAAATACGCCTTTTTTGCGGGCTGCGCTTGCTAGCTTTAGATAATTCTTCTTTGCATACTGGTATGAGATGTCCAAGCCAATCTGGGTAGGTTTTATTGATATTTGGGAATCGGCAGATTTAGAGATTATGCTCCCAATCAGCGATGAATAGATATCTATAGTGTATGATATCTCTTTCTTTTCGGAAAGCGCTTCGCCCAGATAGTTTATTATTGCGCCGATGCAATTAGCGTTAAAACGCAATGCGACATTCATTGCGTCTTTTACATAAGGCCCAGCTATCCATCGCCCTGCAAATACACGCTCGGCTATATCCGAAACAATTCCTGATTTAGCTTCATCCATGTTTATAAGAACTGCAGACAGGTATTTAGCTTTTTAATTGCCCGGGCTTTTTCCTTTTTTGCGATGCCGACTTTTCTGTCCTCTTGCTTTGGCTGTTTTTCTTTGCCTTTGACTTTGCTTTTCCGGTTTTCTCCGGCATGCCTTCGTATACGTAACGCTTGCCGCGCAAAGCAGAGAGGAGTGCGGCTATGAATGCCATTGATGCCCCGATGTAGAACACTACGCGCATTGAATCAATAAATGGCTTGGATATGAGCTTTGGGAAGAATTGCTTGCTTGTAAGTTCTGAATAAATTCTTGCGCCCAATATCGGAACATCTTTAGGCGGTATCACGCTTTTTATCGGGTTATAGCCCAAAAGTGCAGAAAACAGGATTCCGGTTGGAGGTATGTTTGATATTGATGCTGTTACGTTTTGTGAAACGTTCAGGGCGGTTAGGCTGGATGTTATCGCAGGAGGAAGTTCGTGCCCAAATGTGGCTATCAGGATAGTGAAAAATAGGACAAGGCTAAGCATAAATGAGGTGTTTAAGAATGTTGATCTTATACCGGATACTGCACCGCGCGTGTCCGGTGGTACTGCATTCATTATTGCTGCGGTGTTTGGGGCAGAAAACATCCCCTGGCCTATTCCGAAGAATATTGTTATCAGCGCAAATGAGACGAAATCGAAATCTGCAGGAAGTGTTAGAAGAAGCAAGAATGCAACTACGTTTATCAGCATTCCTGAGGTAGTGAAAAGCCTTGCGCCTCTCTTGTCAGAAAGGTACCCGAATAAGGGCCCTGATATCAGGAAACCTACAGCAAAGGGTATAAGGTCTATGGCCGCCTCAAATGGAGTATTGCTGAATGAGACCCCGTGGAGGGGCAGCCATATTCCCTGTAGCCATATTATCAGCATGAACTGCAGACCGCCCCTAGAAAGACCTGCTAATGCGAGGCTCAGGTTGCCAAATGTGAAAGCCCTTATCTTGAACAGACTGAGCTTCATCATGGGCTCCAGCGTGCGTAGCTCTATTAGGACAAATGAGACAAAAAGTATCATGCTAACTATTATGGAGCCAAGTACGAAAGGATTGGACCATCCAGTAGTGCTGGAGCCGTACGGCAGGAGGCCGTAAGTTATACCGACAAGGAGCAGTATGAGCGCAATCGCGAATGTGAAATTGCCAAGTACGTCAAATTTTTGGTTTTTCTTTATGCTTGCAATTTCGTGCAGCGCAACATAAGCCCATACGGTACCTACGATCCCGAAAGGCACATTTATCAGAAAAACAAGGTGCCAGTCAATTCCTGCGAGCAAGCCGCCTATTATGAAACCGAGAACGGATCCGCCAACCGCTGCTATCTGGTTGAATCCCAGTGCCTTGCCTCTTTCATTGGAAGGAAATGCATCAGTAAGTATTGCTGCGCTATTTGCAAAAAGGAATGCGCCGCCAATACCTTGTAGGATTCTTATGAATATCAGGGATAGCGCACCAACCGTGCCTGTTATGTATAATGATGATACGTATAGCCCGATTGAACCTATCGTAAATACTGCAAAGCCGAGATTGTATAGCCTTACCCTGCCGTACATGTCGGAAAGCCGGCCTACAGAAACGACTGCAACGGCAGACACAATGCTGTAGCCAAGGAGCAGCCATAAAAGCAGGGCGGTACTTGACGGATTTAGAGGGTTGACGTTTAACCCCTTGAATATCGCAGGAAGTGATATAATTAATATTGATGCATTTATTGAAGCCATAAGCGCTCCTAGAGTTGTATTTGACAGCGCTACCCACTTGTATGATTTGCCAAATTTTTGCTCGCGCCGCCGCTCTTCTATGTCGTACGAACCTCGGGCTGGTGCCATTGACTCCATTTGTTTTTTAAAAGAAGTAATTTAAATCCAACCAAAATTTATATTTAGAGAATTTCTTTTTTGATTGAAGTCATTCCTCTATTGCTCTCCTTTCGCTCTTTTTGGTAAGAGCGAGCGGCATTATTATCGATAGTGTTATGGTGCCCACCAGAACTACTGTGTAGAGCTGGGCTGATATTATACCATATTGGAGAGCCAACGATGCGATTATTATGCCTACTGCCCCCCTGCTGCCCAGAATCCCTACAGCATCTTTGGACTGCAGTTTCGTAAACCTGTCATTTGCGGCAAGGTAGTTTAACGTTCCGCCCACGCATATCGCAACCAGAACCATAGAAATTAGGAGGCCGCCATATTTTATTGATGGGAACGTGAAGGCAAGCCCAGCTATGCTGAAGAATATTGGTATGAAAAAGCTATCGTTAAGGCGCCTGAAAGTGTTGGTTAGCATCCTAGATGGGCGTACCCCAAAAGTTGTCTTGTGTATCAGCATTCCTGCGAAAAGCGCCCCAAGTACATATGTTATGCCTATTATCTGGAATATTGCAGATACGACTAGGCCCATCAATATGACAAGGGCAAAAAGTGTCTCTTCCGCTCTTCTCTTTATAAGATTGGAGAATATTTTCCTTAAGCGCTTGCCGTGGAGTTTGGTCTCGTAGTCTATCAGCAATAGCAAAGCGAGAAATGCTGCAAGGCTTGCAACTGTTATGAGCGGGCTTAATTTATGCAGTATAACCGCGAATATCACGAACGCTACTATGTCTGCGGATATGACACCAGAAAGGAGCCTTAGCCCATCCTCCTGGTTTATGATAGAATGGCGGTACACAAGTACCGAAACTATAGATATCGAAGGCACGCCGAGGGCTATTGATGCGGTTATTGCTGCAGAAGACGGTACATTGAATATGTAAATTCCAAGAAACGCCATTACAAAAGCAGGTATGATGAAGGATGACAACGTGAAATATGACGCACTTTTCAGGTGGTCGGTAAGAACCTCGGTAGTTATCTGTATGCCTATGAAAAGCAGTATGAAGAATATGGCGACCTCTGCTATCCCTGACAACACGGTTGATGGCGTGACAAAGCCAAGAACACTTGGGCCCAGGATAACACCTGCAAGAATCTGCCCTACTATTTCTGTAACTCCGATACGCTCAAATAGCTTTCCCAAAAGTATGGAGAAAGATAGAAGAAGCAGCAACGCTATCAGTATCTCCATAAGTAAGAATTCGGGAGCAATACTTATAATATTGCGCCTAACAGAATTTGGGGCCGCCGGGATTTGGACCCGGATCAGCTGGTTACTTCATGTTTCTGAATTCCAGATCCTCATCATCGCCATAGGCTCATAAATTTTAAACATCTGGAGCCAGCTGCGCTGCCAGGTTACGCTACAGCCCCGCATTCTCGTAATAGTTCTTAAGAAAAGTATTTAAAGGTTAGAAAAGAAGTTGAACGGATCAGGGTTATGGTAGACACTGTAGTTTACATGAATCATAAATTTTCAGTTGAGCGCATAGAAGTGCCCATAGGCAGAAAAATGATGGGCTTCGAAAGGGTAAAGGCCCCAGACGCGGTTACCGTACTGGCCATGCCAGATAGTGAATCACTTCTTATCGAGAAAAGATACAGACCGGCATTGAAAAGGATGACAGTCGAACTGCCATTTGGCCTCCTGGATGATGGAGAAAATCCTGTTGAAGCTGCAAAGCGCATAATAAAAGAGCAGACCGGCTATGTTTTCAGCAATTACACGCTGATGATGAAAACCTTCATGAACCCTTACATAACAACCCAGAAGGATTATTTTTATATAGCAAAGGAGAAAAAAGCAGTTAAAAATGCGAGGAGGGACGGGATGTCATCGTTCACTGCAGTAAAGTTTGATGCACTATTGGACATGGTGGAGAGGAACTACATAAAGGACAACAAGACGATTGCCGGCATATTATATTATATAAACACCTTGATGAAAAGGTGAAGAGAGGGCATGTTATGCTAGGACTATTATTCTTGCAGCCATACAACATAGGCATAAACATAGAGGCTTTCAAGCTTGCAGATAGCCTTGCAAGCCCTAGTCTTAATTATATCATGGCGCTGCTCGCAAAAAGCTTTTTCGTCGTACTCCCTGCCATAGTGCTTTACATGTACTTCTACAAGAGGGACATGAACGCTTACAGCTTCGTTGTTGCAGGAATAGTATTTTATGTGGTATCCGACATCATAAAGAACATCGTCAGGGAGCCGAGGCCGTGCAACGTGAGCGAGCTAAGCTGGATCAATAACGTAGGCTGTGAATCGACCTTCTCATTCCCGAGCAACCACGCTTCCGTGCTCACGGGGCTTGCGTTCTTCCTGAAAGGCTACAAATATCTCAGGATTGCGTATATAGTATGGCTTCTGTTCGTACTATTCGGAAGGATTTACCTGGGCGTGCACTATTTCACTGATGTTATAGCAGGAGTAGTGCTCAGCATAGTGCTTTACTACGCGTTATCCATCTATGCAAAACGGATTAATAAGTTCTTTAACAATCTAGTTAGTAAGATTCTGCCTAAGATTGCTATAAAGTGATGGAATTGGCAAAAAATAACAAGTATGCTTATATCGGAATAGCCGCAGTAGTGATAATTGCAGTGGTTCTCGTAGTTCTCAACGACAGCAGCTCAACGAGTGCTGCTTCCCCTAGCCTTGACAACGTGCAGCTCAGTGCGCAGACTCTCTCCGAACTTCATACGATAGCAAATAATGAATCGCTCGCAAACAAAGTAGGTTCAGGGACAATAGCAGGATTCATGACGACAGAGAAGAACACAACTGCGTTTATAACTAACGGAACGCCTACATTCCTTTACATAGGGGCTGATTTCTGCCCTTACTGTGCAGAGGCGAGATGGGGCATAGTGGTCGCGCTTATGCGTTTCGGCAACTTTACCAAACTGCATTACATGACGTCCAGCGCATCGGATGCATATCCGAATACACCGACTTTCACATTTTACAATTCAAGCTATGCTAGCAACCTTCTGAACTTTCAGGAGGTAGAGCTTACAACAAACAAGTTCAATGCCTCGTTGAATACTTATCCTTCACTGCAAACCCCCAACACATTGCAGAAAAAACTCTTTTCTAAGTATGACGCAGGAGGAAGCATTCCTTTTGTGGATATAGCAAACCGCTCAATTATGGTTGGAAGCCCGATAATTGGAGGGCTGCTAACGAAGTATACGTGGATACAGATGATAGCAGATTTAAACGATTCCAACTCAGTACCTTCGCAGAACGTCATTGGAGCTGCGAACCTTTATACGGCAAATATCTGCGAAGCAACTGGATTCAAGCCTGCCAGTGTATGCGACCAGCCGTATATAAAGATACTGCTTTCGGAACAAAGCTAAGTGCGGTGTACAGATGGACATATGCGTGCTCAACCCCTTCTTCTATCCATATAATGGTGGCACTGAACGTGTTCTTTACAGCCTTTATACCAAGCTGGCGAAAAAGCACAACATTACGGTGATAAGTGCATCGCTGAAGAGGAATCAAAAGAGGAGGGTTGACAACGTCAATGGAATAAAAGTGGTAAGGCTGAGCACTAGGTATCTTGATATACAGGGGCTGCCGATGCCATTTCTCAAAATGAATGGAATAACTGATGAGATAAAAAGGGTTGGCGCGGACATATATCACATCAACAACAGGTATCAGTATTTTCTAGGAGAAGTGAAGGCGGTACGCAGCATAAATGCAAAACTTGCTATAACCATACACAATTCACTGCCGAAGAACATAGACAAATTTACCGACAGCGGCGGATTGATATTTGACAAAACATGGGGGAGCAGGCTTATAGGAATGTCTGATCTGATAACCGCAGTTTCAAAAGATGCAGCCAGAACGACAGTGCCAAAGAAGCACTTACACCGGACCAAGGTAATACTCAACGGCGTAGATTATAATGAGTTCAAGCCCAGAGGAAAGAAACTCGCAAGGGACAGGCTCGGACTGGATAGGGATGCAAGAATAATACTTAACACTGCAAGATTCGTGCAGCAAAAGGGTCAGACATACCTTCTGGAGGCGTTCGGGGATGCAGTATCACGCAAGATTATCGATGACGATTCAGAACTTGTAATGATAGGAAAAGGCCCGCTTAAGGGGCTGCTGCAATCGGAAGCAGATAGACGAGGCCTTCACGCAAACGTTTCACTGCTCTCGGATATTGAGGAGAAAGACCTGCCTTACTACTACAATGCTGCGGATGCATTCGTGTTTCCGTCACTGTACGAGCCTGCAGGATTGGCAGGTTTAGAAGCGCTTGCTTCAGGTGTACCCGTCATAGCCTCGAGAGTTGGGGGGATACCGGAGATGCTCAAGAAGCATGCAATTTACATAAAGCCTAAAAGTAAGAATGGCATAGTTTTGGCCTTAAAAAGGCTCTCTTCCGAAGGATGGACTATGCACGACACCAAACAGGTGAGAAACTTTATACGCAGGGAACATGACTGGGGAAAAATAGCGAAGGATTACGAAATGTCGTTCCAAAAAATTTTGAAGTATTGATTTTGTGAAAAAATCTTCCAAAAAAAAGCAGGCTTCGATATGGTACACCATAACTCATGCTAGGAGCATGAGCGAGGCCGAGTACAAGAAACTTGTCAACAGGGTGATGGGCTTCGTCGCAGTCTCGCTAGTGTTTAGCATCATAGTCTTTGGAGTAATTGCTTGGTTGGGCGGGGCGAATAAAGTAGTTGCGATAATAGCGTCTGCTGATTTATGGCTTTTTGGCCTGGCGTTCGTGTTTGTGTTTTTTGGATATATACTCAGATTCATAAAATGGAGCTACTATCTTAGGACATTGAAGATCTCTGTGCCGCTTAGAAAAAGTTTCATGGTGTATATGTCACTTTACTCAATGAACATAACTCCAGGAAAGATAGGCAGGGTGCTGGCGGCATACACCCTTAACAGGCTTACGGATGTCAAATTTACAAACATAATACCAATAGTTACGCTCGATATATTCACCGATTTCTTGGGCGTGGCAATAATAGCCGTAATATCGGCGATTTACTTCGACAAGCTCATCATATATGTCCTGATAGTTGACATTGTACTGGTGCTGCCCTTCACTTTCCTCCTCAACGACTGGTTCTTCAAGTTTCTCAGGAAGCTTATGAAGAAAAGCAGGTTCCTGGAGATGTTCTCATTGTATGGGGACGAATATTTTGCATCGCAAAGCAAGCTTAACAACTACAAAGTATATGGAGTTTCAATTGCACTCTCAGTGCCTGCTGCGATATTCAATGCATTTGCGTTGCTATTTTCGATACTGGCGTTGGGGGGTGCATTGCACATTGCCGGGAGCGTGTTCATCTTTTCCACATCGCAGATATTCGGCATGGTGTCAACGCTTCCGGGTAACATAGGAGTCACTGACGGGGCACTCGTAGCACTAATCGGAAGCTCGTTTGGGCTTGGAGCTGCTTACAGTTCGGCTGCGACGATAATGACAAGAATAGCTTCGCTGTGGTTCGGAGTAGTGGTTGGTATGCTATTCCTTTTCTACACATTCAGGTACTGGAAAAAGAAGCCGCAAAAAAACAAATCAAAGCGGAAAAATCACACTTCCATGTCGGAATCGTCGCTCTCCTCGGAATAATCGGAACTTTCTTCTATTGGCATCTCTGAAGAGCCGCCCTCGCCCTTTTCTACGACTTTTATCTTACCGTATTTGCCAGTTGAGAGCTGTGGCGTGCCCCTGAATTCGTTCACATATCCGTTGGCTATCTCTATAGTGTCGCCTATGTCTACAGTGTTTATGTCATTGCCCCAAAGAGACATTTGTATGCTCCCGGTGTCATCCTGCAGTTTTATGTTTGCGACGCTCAGCCTTTTGCCGTATTTCGTGACCACTTCCCTTGGATCATCTTTGCTTACCACTTTAGCTTGTATCGTTACGTTTGTAGCGCCAGCCTTCAATTCACTTATTTTCATTCATACACCTTCAAAGAATGCAGATAATAGTTTAAATTGGGAAAAACTATAAATCCCTTTGCATTGAAGCCAAGTTTATCGACATCACACCCATCCTGCGCAACGTATTAAGGTTTTTAGCAACTAAATACACTTATGGAAGATGAAAAAAGGCAACCAAGTGGAAACGTACACCCTTCCTTTTCACTGGTCATGCAGCACAAGGAAGCGGTAAAGCGGTCGCTTGCAGGAGTCAAAAAGAAGATAGGAGTGTATAGCGCGAAGGGAGGCGTAGGAAAAACAACCACAGCAGTGAATCTCGCCTACGCTCTCGCTGCAAAGGGATTGAAGGTTGGGCTGCTTGATGCAGACATAGACTGTCCCAATTTGCCGATGTTCATAGGTGCCACTGAGAAAATGGGTGCGGCTGAGCTGCCGCTCAAGCCCGTGCTCAAGGACGGTATAAAGGTGGCTTCAACAGCAATGCTTGTAGACGACAGAAGGGCTCCGATCATATGGAGAGGGCCCATAATAGTGAAAATGCTGTATGATTTCTTCGAAAACACAGAGTGGGGGGAACTCGATTTCTTGATAATAGATCTGCCCCCAGGGACTTCGGACGCACCGCTGACAATAATGCAGGTGCTAGGCCTTGACGGGTTTGTTGTTGTGACCACAGGGCAAAGGATAGCTGCCGTAAACACGATAAAGTCTGGCCTTATGGCAAAGATGCTCAGCGTGCCAGTGCTCGGAGTCATAGGCAACATGGTAGAGCTCCCAAACGCCAATGTTGAAATGGTTGCGAAGGAGCTGGGTACCGAAGTGATAGGGATTGTGCCTTACGAGAAGAAACTTGCAGACTATGCCGACGCAGGGGAAGTGCCAGTTCGTAATGAAAAGGAATTTGCAGCGCTTTATGCTTCAATTGCGAATAAACTCTTGTCCTTGTGAGGAAAGGTATTTATACTTTTACAACAATAACTTAATGTATAAGCATATATATATGAAATGTGCATATGCAACTCAATTCTCACATTTAGGTGATAAAATGGCTGAAAATCAATTAGGACCACAGTATCTTGTGCTCCCAGAGGGGTCCACAAGACTTCTTGGAAGAGACGCGCAGAGGACGAATATAGCAGTAGGGATAGCAGTAGCTAATGCGGTAAAGACGACGCTAGGCCCGAAAGGCATGGATAAGATGATGGTAAGCGACTTAGGCGACATAGTCATAACCAACGACGGTGCAACGATATTGGAGGAGATGAATGTCGAGCACCCAGTAGCAAAGATTATGGTGGATATAGCGAAGACTCAGGACAGAGAGGTCGGCGATGGAACAACGACGGTAGTGGTAATGGCTGGAGAGCTGCTGAAGGGCGCAGGGGAACTGCTTGAGCAGGGAGTGCACCCGACAACAGTGATAAAGGGTTATAAGATTGCAGCGCAAAAAGCGGAAGAGATACTAAAGAAAAGCGCCAAGGAAGTGAACATATCAGACGAGGCGCTGCTCCAGAAGATAGCCAGCGTTTCGATGGGATCAAAGAACGTTGGTGACGAGTCGGTAAAAGCATACCTATCTAAGCTGGTGATAAAGTCAGTGAAGCAGGTAGTGGACAAGAATTCGTCAGGGAAGCTCATAGTAGACAAGGACTACATAAAAATAGAGAAGAAAACCGGGGGCACAATAGCAGACACACAGCTCATAAGCGGAGTGCTGGTCGACAAGGAGATCGCTCATCCTGGGATGCCAAAGAGCACTAAAAACGCAAAAATAGCTCTGCTAGACGTTGCTCTCGAGATAGAAAAGACCGAAACAGACGCCAAGATAGAGATAACCTCTCCGGAGCAGATGCAGGCGTTCCTGCAGCAGGAAGAGCACATGCTCAAGGAGATGGTTGAGAAGATAAAGAAAAGCAAGGCCAATTTCGTTGTTACTCAGAAAGGCATTGACGACGTCGCACAGCACTACCTTTCCAAGGCAGGGATAGCTGCGATAAGGAGAGTAAAGAAGAGCGACATAGAGAAGATAGCGAAGGCGACTGGCGCTAAGATAGTCACGAGCCTTGACGATCTAGAGGAACAGGATCTTGGCTTTGCCGGGCTTGCCGAGGAGCGCAAGGTTGCAGGGGAACAGATGGTTTTCATAGAGAACTGCAAGAACCCGAAGAGCGTAACCCTATTCATAAGGGGCGGCACGCAGCAGGTAGTCGACGAAGTCGAAAGGTCGCTTGTTGACGTGATAGGCGCAATAACAAGCGTCGTTGAGGATGGCAAATACGTCTCTGGAGGCGGCAGCATAGAAACCGAAATAGCGAACGAGATAAGAAACTACTCCAACAGCGTTGGGGGTAGGGAACAGCTTGCAATACAGAAGTTCGCTGACGCACTGGAGATAATACCTAAGACGCTGGCGGAAAGCGCGGGCATGGACGCAATAGACACGCTGGTGCAGCTCAGGAACAAGCACAGGACTAAGGACGGCATGTCGTACGGAATAGACATATACAAGAACAACATAAGCGATATGGCAAAGCAGGGAATCTTCGAGCCTATGAGGGTGAAGATGCAGGCGATATACAGCGCCAGCGAGGCTGCAGAGATAATCCTGAGGATAGACGACATGATAAGCGCCAGGGCAAAGGGAGGTCCAGGAGGAGGAATGGGAGGCGGAATGCCCCCAGGAGGAGAGATGGAGTAATCCATCCCTCTCCGCTTATACTTAGTTAGATTTTTATTGCTTGAATGCAAGCTTATTCTTATGAAAGGCATCATAGTGACGGGTTCTCCAGGTGCGGGAAAGACTACGCTCCTTACTGCTGCAGACCTGAAAGGCTGCAAGCTGGTCAACGTCGGGAATCTTATGAAGGACTTCGCAGTAAAGCTAGGCTATGTGAATGACAGGGACAAGATACGCAAACTGGACCAGGAAAAGATAGACAGGCTGAGGGAGGAAGCATTTGCCGCAATAGGAAGAATGGAGGGCAAGCTAGTCATAGACACCCATGCGACAGTGGAAAGCGAAGGCAAATTCCTTACCGGGCTGCCATTTTCCATAATAGGAGGTGCGAAATGGCTCAAGGCAATAGTGTACATAGATGCCCAATCCGATGAGATACTCCGTAGAAGGGCGCTTGATATTAACAGGCACAGGGAGAATGATGGAAAGGAGATGCTCGATGTGCAGCGCGATATAAATATAGCGACACTTTCGTTTTATAGCTCATATTTAAATATTTCATTATATATAATTAGGAACAGAGAGGGCATGCTTATTGAGAGTTCGAGCGCTTTCAACAAGGTGCTCAGAGAAATATTTTGGGATTAGATGGTAGCTGCTGTGCCAATGCCTTTCGGTACTGAACTCATAATAATAGCGATAGCGTTGGCATACACCTCATTTTCAATATTTGCGCAGAGGAAGATATCAGATCCCAAGAAGATGAGGGATGCACAGGCGAAGATGAAGAAGCACACAGCTATACTGAATGAAATGGTAAAGAGCAAGAGGCCGCAGGAGGAGATAGCAGCAAAGCAGAAGGAGCTTATGCCGATGATGACAGAGAGCATGAAAATACAGATGAAGTCGACGTTAATAATAATACCAATATTCTTCCTTCTTTACTACGTTCTCATGCCTGCGATGTTCGGCAGCATATCGAAGGAAACGGCAACGTTCATCGTGTCGGGGCTCAACTACAAAAGCTTGTTTTTCGCGGTTGTTTTCCTGTCTGGATTGGTCTCTGCTGGCGTAATAATGGCATATGACAGGAAGAAGACGAAGCTGGAACAGGCTATGCAGAACAGCAACGAGGTCTTCTCCAATTATGAGAAAGACTAAATAGCTTATCCTATTAATAGATAAACGCAATCGGTGCTTTAATTGACAAAACCAATGCATAGGTCTGGCAGTTCAAAATCTGTTAGGAGAGTTACCATAAAAGGCAGGAACGTTGTGCACTACAGGAGGGGCAAGAATTCCATGCCACACTGTGCAATATGCGGCTCAGAACTCAACGGAATAAGCCAGAAGGGAGGAAAGAGCAGGAGAACCAATTCAAGGCTGTTTGGAGGTGTACTTTGCGCCTCTTGTGCCGCTACGGTAGTTACGCTTGGGAGCAGAGTTGAGCAGGGAGACATGAAGCTTGACGATGTCGGCATTAGGCAGCGAAAATACGTGCTGCAACTGGTAGCGCACTGATAGGATGATAGGAATCTGCATAAGCGGTTATACCTCTTCTGGAAAAAGCACTTTGGGAAGCGCCATCGCCTCGAAACTGGGAATAAAGCACATAGGAATGAGCTACAAATCCGATGTCGGAAACGACGACACCAGGCTGGTAGGAATGCTGGAAAGGCTCGTTTCTGAAAGGGACACGGCCTATGCAAAAGAATTTGATAGGAAGGTGGAAAGCGAAACCAGAGACAGCAACTTTGTTGCCACGACAAGGCTATCGCCATGGTTGATAAGAAATGCCACGGTAAGGGTATGGCTTGATTGCGGATTGCAGGAAAGAGCAAGAAGGCGCGCCGCAATCACAGAAAATAAGGATATAGATTCGGAGATTGGTACTGTTAGCAGAATAGACAAGCTCACTTCGGAGCATTTCATGAAGGTTTATGGTATAGACATGAATGATAGGAGCATATTTGACATCGTAATTAATACTGAAAAGATGACGTTGAAGGAGGAGACGGAGCAGGTTCTGCTTCTCTCAATAGGCAGGGATAAGGATAATGTTTTAGGTGATTAGAATGTTACTGGAACCAGGAAGGCTATGCATAAAGAGATTGGGAAGGGATGCCGGAAGCAGGGCAGTGATAACAAAGATTGAGGGGAACGGCTACGTACAAATATTGACGGCGACAAGGCACAAGAAGGAAAGGAGGTGCAACACTGCGCACCTTGAGCTCCTAGGCGAGACGGTAGATGTCAAGAATAAGGAAGCGGTAGCAAAGGCCCTTGGGATAAATGCCCTTTGACTCATTTTTCCTTTTCGAGAAGTTCGAGCACGGCCTTGATGGCCTCCTCCTTCTTGGATTCAGATAGAATTGAAAAAAGCGTCTGTGGATCTATTTTGCTGGAATAACCCTCCGCCGCGAGCCTGTCTCGCAGCAGCGCCATTCCCATCTCCTTTATAGACATGTTGCCGAGCTTACCTGCGCGTATTTGGTCTATACGCTCGCCGAGGCCCTCGCTCTCTAGTTTTGACATATCTATTTCTATTTCTGCCCGGCCGGAGAATTCGGACATCAATTTCTGAAGTGCTATGTCTGAAGCTTCTGAACCCTTCTCAAGCGTCCCGCTCACAACCACACGCACGACAGGATTGTCGTATGCATTAACGGCTTTTTCTATTGAATTTCTTATTGAAGAAGCTACTTCAGATGCGGAGGCTCCTTCTGTTTCTACTGTATCAAGGACGAAGTTCCTAGAATCTATTTCTATGAATTTGTGGGTAAGTGATTCCGTATCGAAAATTATGAACCCTTTCTTCCCCTGTTCCTTGTCCTTAAGCTGTGTCAATACAGTGCTTCCAGGTATCAGAAATGGCTTGCCGTGGACTGTCGCTTCAATGCGGTTATGTATGTGCCCGCACACGTAAAGATCGAAGCCTTCAGGCAGGTCGTTATAGCGTATGAAAGAGTCGTTAAATGGAAGAATCTCGTATATGGACTGATGAAACATGAATATATTGAACGCACCAGGAACCGGAGACGGAGCCAACCGCTGCAGCTCGCTCTTGACTTGCTCCTCGGGTACGCCACCAAGACCGAAGACCGCAACCTTCTCATCGCCCTTCTTTATGACCGTGGTTGATTCACTCGTATCCGCCAGCAAGCCTGCAAGCGAAAGAAGCGCTAGCGGATTCTCCTTTCCCGCTGCAGTTCTTTCGTGTGTCCCTGAAATCGCAATTATTGGAAACTTGGTGTATATATTGCCTGGTCCGTGGAATTCGGCTATTTCAGATCCGAGTTTGTTTGAGTCCCTCAAGTCCCTGAAGAGATTTATAGCATCTGCTATTACGTCAGGTTTAGGGGCACGCTTGTCGAATATATCGCCTGGAATCAGTATCGCGTCCGCAGCTCCCATTGCCTTCTCCAGCGCTATTCTTGCCTGGCGTAGCGCATCTCCACGGAAACGCTCGTAGCCTATGTGAAGATCGGACACTATTGCGATTTTCATTTACTGACCACCGACCAGTTTAAGAACCTCGTTTAAGAACGTTTCTTCGAATACAGACCACGCTTCCTCCTTCTTGCCGAATGCGCCGGCAGCGCATGGATGGCCGCCGCCTGTGCCGTCTATCAGGTATGCAAGCTTTTGTGATATCTTCCCTAGATGTATCCCATATTTAGAATCAAGCGTGGGTCTCAATCTTGATGAAAACGATACCTCAGAATCATTAAACGAGTGGAAGAGCGCAAGGTCAACGCCGCACCTTATTGCGTTGTCTGCAGCAAGATTGGAATGCGAATGCGCTTTGCCGCGAACAACCAGAAGATTGTTGTATACTTCGGCGTGCGACTCCTGTATATCGACAAATGTGGCGTGCCTGCCGTTCACGTCTCCAACTAGGGATATGCGCGTTAGGATGTCCATGTAGTCTGTTCCGGCAAGCTTGAGCAGCTCGCCAAGCTGTATGAATGTATCTGGCATTGAATTCTTGAATTCTGCAGAGTCTGATATTATCCCAGCGGCGAGAAGGGATGCAAGATTAGGGCCAATATGATAATTGAGCTTTTTGAGGATTGCGTATACTATGCTAGCCGCAGAATTGTAATTTTCGTCATTATAACCGCGTATCGGAGAGTTATTTGGCGCGTGGTGGTCTATCACAAGGACTTTGCTGCCATAACTTTTCAAAATTTCAGAGAATGACCCACAATCTTCGTAATTGTTCACATCGACCAGTATTACAGCATCAAAATCCTGCCCGATACTTGTGGATATCGACGAAGGGTCGTAACCAAACAGCTCTAATATTCTCCTAGAATTGGAGGTTATATAATCTGGCGTAGCTATCGTGGCGTTTCCCAAAATAGAAGCTATGCCAAACGCAGACGACACTGAATCCGTATCGCCAACAGAATGAAAGGTTATACATACTTTCTTTGATGCCAAAGCATTGAGTTCCGACACCATTTCGTCGATGCTCATCTTGATCATTTATGCACCGCTG
>JAMCZI010000019.1 GCA_023485545.1 Candidatus Martarchaeota archaeon | reverse complement strand
TCCCAAATCCGCTATGTTCTCCCCTAGCGTCAGCTTTCCGTTGACCTTTATGCCTGGAAGCGCGTCCATCGAGCCGTAGAGGCTTGCAACCTTTGCGCTCCTTGAATTGAAGCGCTTCCTGTCATCATTTGTCCACCATTCATTTAGGTTGCCATGTTTGTCGTATTTGCTGCCCTGGTCATCGAAGCCGTGCGTCATCTCATGCCCTATCACGCCGCCTATGCCTCCATAGTTTACTGCCTGGTCGATGGCCTTGTCGAAGAACGGAGGCTGAAATATCCCTGCAGGAATCACTATCTCGTTCTTTGATGGATTGTAGTATGCGTTTACTGTATAGGCATTCATGTCCCATTCCTCCCTGTCAACCTTCTTGCCGACCCTTGACATATCCCTCTTGAGCTCGAAGTCGTACGCGGCAGCGAAGTTTTCGATAAGGCTGCTGCCATCCATCACCAGCCTTGAGTAGTCCCTGAATTTCTTGGGGTAGCCTACCTTGAGAGTCATTGAATCCAGCTTGTCGAGCGCCTTGCGCCTTGTTGATGGCTCCATCCAGTCTACTGACTGAAGGCGCGTCCTGAATGATGATTGAAGCCCTTTTACGAGAGAGAGTGCCTTGCGCCTTGCATCCTCGCCGAAATCCTCCTTTACATATATTGCGCCAAGCGCTTCGCCCAGCATTGAGCTTACAAGGCTGATTCCGCGCTTCCACCTCGGCCTCATCTCCTTCTGCCCAATCAGCTTCCTTCCGAAGAAGTCGAAGTGCTCTTTGACAGCGGCATCGTGCAGCATTGAGGAGTAATCGTTGAGTATGTTCCACTGCAGGTATGCCCTTGCAGTTTCGATCTTTTCGGTTGCAAATATCCTGTCAAGCTTGTCGAAGAACTCGGGCTGGCCCACCACCACGTACTCTGGGTCCCTTACGTACAGCCCTTCGTATATGGTGCTTATGCCAAGGTTGGCGTACCTTTTCAATGCGGAGCTTATGCTCATTTTGTTGTAGTTCTTTATGCTGTCCCTGAGCTCGGTCGAGCTGCGGCTCGCCCTCGCCAGCCTGGTCTCAAGCTTCATTATCAAAGAGGCGATTGATTCAGCCTCTGACTTGCTTGCGCCGTATAGCATGAACATCCTGGCTATGTGCCTGACGTACTCCGCCCTTATGCCTGAGAACCTATCTTCCAGATAGTAGTCCCTGTCTGGAAGGTTTATCCCTCCCTGTGAGAGATGCAGCGCGTATACAGAGCTGTTTTTCTCATCCTCTGCAGAATACATCCCCATGAACGACCAGCTCCCCATTCTTGAAAGCTCGGATATGAGCGATGGGAGCTCTGACATGCTCTGCAGCGAGGATGCCTTGTCCATCATATGCTCTATCGGCTTGAATGCCAGACTCTCTATCCTTTTTGTATCCATGAACGAGCCGTAAAGCCTGGCTATCAGCCCTCCGTTCTTGTATCCTGAAGGATTGGACACGCATGCTTCGACTATCCTCCTAAGCTCCAGCAGGTTTGCCTCTGAGAGTTCCTCAAAAGAGCCAACCGAAGGCTTGTCCTTTGGTATCGGGTGCCTCTTTTTCCAGGAGCCGCATGAGTAGAGGTAGAAATCCCTGAAAGGGTCTATAGAGGAGTCGATGTTCGCTATGGAGAAGCCTATCTGCTTGGGCTTCTTCGAGGCTGCTTTAGCTTTTTTTGAGACTATGCAAGCACCTTGGAGCTATCTGCCTGAAGCTATTTAAGAATTAGCTAGAGCTTCATGAACTCGTTCAGCGCTGCGTGCAGCTCAGCATACCCGTCTTCAGCGGTGAAGTGTGTCCGTATCGGCATCGTTGTGACAGCTGCGCCAAGCTTTGAAGCGAGCTCCTTTGCATCGCCTTCTGGTATGTACGGGTCCTCCTTCGCTGCGAGTATGCGCACCGTGCCGGCATTCCTCTTCACTGCGTCGAAGTTGAGCGGCTTTGAGAGCCATTCGTCCGATATGCGCTTTCCTTGCGGCGTATTAAGCGCCGATTCCCTAAGATGCATTAGAGGTGCAACGAGCAGCATGCCCTTCGCGCTGCCAAGAATCTCCCTCTCCAGGTAACGCATTATAGCTTGGCAGCCTATTCCATGCCCTACGAAGAATGTGTTCTCCACGTCGAGGACAGACACCTCCAGGGAGTTGATGCATTCTTCCATTGTGTGCTTATCGGGGCTGGGCAGCCTGACTATTTCCACCTTGAAGTCCCTAGCCTCAAGCATGCGCTTGAGCCACTGGTACCAGTCAGACTTTGGGCTCCCGGAATACCTGTGCACTATCAGAACCTTTTCCCCAGCCATCAGAACCAAGCCATCATTGCATAAGACCCGCTAACAGGGGATTGGGATTAACGCAGGACGAGAAGCCACTTGCCTTTTGCGAATAATACAAGATACTCTACCTTCTATGTTGCAAAGCGACGCGGTTGCAGTTGAATATTGTGTGGCAATATTTATATATGTTTTTTGCTGCCCTAGCGCTGCATCCTAATAAATACTTTTCCGACAAATAGTTGTATCGCTAATAATCTTATGCTGAAAGGTGTTTTTATGGAGCTTCCCGACATGCCGTGGACCGAGAAATACAGGCCTAGGAGCCTCGACGACGTGATAGGCCAGAAGCTCATAGTTGAGAGGCTTAAGGCATTCGTCAAGAACGGCAACTTTCCGAGCATGATTTTTGCTGGAACCGCAGGCATAGGGAAGACCACGTGCGCCATAGCCTTCGCGAGAGACCTCTACGGCGAGGAGTTCATGGGCGCGTTCAAGGAGATGAACGCGTCTGACTCGAGAGGAATCGACGTTATCAGGGGAGAGGTGAAGGAGTTCGCCAGGACGATATCAGTTTCGAAGGCCCCGGTCAAGATAATATTCCTTGACGAGGCCGACTCGCTAACAACGGATGCTCAGCACGCGCTCAGGAGGACCATGGAGAAGTTTTCGGGCGAGACACGCTTCATAATGAGCGCAAACTACGCAAGCAAGATAATAGAGCCTATACAGAGCAGGTGCGTGGTGTTCAGGTTCAAGCCCCTCGGGAGGGAGGAGATGGAGAAGTACGTCAAGATGATAGCGAAGAAGGAGAAGCTTGACATTGACGAAAAGGCGATGGACGCGCTCATCTATGTAGGCGATGGTGACATGCGCAAGCTCACAAACATACTGCAGAGCGCGGCTCTCCAGGACGGGAAGGTGACAGAGACAGGAATATATGAGATTGCCTCAAGGGCGAGGCCGAAGGAGATAGCGACTATGCTTAAATACGCAGTCGAAGGCAACTTTGACAAGGCAAGGAGCGAGCTGGACAACCTCACGCTTAGGCAGGGGCTGAGCGGCGAGGACATACTCCTGCAGTGCTACAAGGAGGTCCAGGGGATGAGCATATCGGAGAGGGCGAAGCTCGCCATAATGGTTAGCATAGGGGAATCGAACTTCAGGATAGTTGAAGGCGCGAACGAGAGGATACAGCTGGAGGCGATGCTTGCAGGGATATCGCTCAGGTTCTTGGAGCGCAAGGCTTAATCCTAGTCGATATATACGTCGAGCTGCCCAGCATAGCTCGATTCAGGAGCCTGTATGTATAACTCGGCTATGTAGCTGTTTTTGTCATCTATTGTAAAGGGCAGCTTGGGGTTGCTGCTCACGAACTTAAATGGAGGGGAGACGCGTATGGCGTTTGCAGTGTCTCCGAAACCCATTATTTTGTACATCTGTATCTTGTTGCCGAATATCATGTTCTTCTGTATCTCCATCATTATGCTCGAGTTGTCTATCTCGAAATCCTTTCCCGCCCTGTGTAGTATAACTTTATTGACGCCTATCTTTACTGTTTCGGGCTGGTTCTCCAGTATGCTTACTGACATCGGCCCGGAATATTTGCCTTCAGGCCCATCTATAGTCAGCGATATCTCTATCTTCTCTCCAGCCTTTATCTCGAACGGAGGGTTTGGCCCAACTGATACGAGCTTGAACGGCTGCGCGACGGTTATACCCTCTATGCGCATTACGTCAGGCTTCTGCTCTTTTGCTATGTCCTTAAGCAGCTCGTTCTGCTCTATCGTGTTCTTGAAAGGTATCTTGTAGACGAATCTGCTCTCCTTTGATGATATGCCCTGAAGGGAGTGGAAGCTTCCGCGCCAGCGCACGTTGACATTCTTCACCTCTATCAGGCTCTCCTCCTTTTTCCCCCTTTTCATGAAATCGAATATTCCCATGCAATCACTATTTTTTATAAAGCAGCACAGCAGCCCTTTGCGTGATGCCATGTATAGCATCCTATTCGCATCTCCTTTCATATTTATATCATTTCGCACTTGAGAGGTGTAGGCTCCTGGCCATATTCCTAGGCGGATAATGCACATTCTGAAGAGGGCTTACCAATGCGCGCCGGCAAACTTATTAATCCTTAGCTGAGCCAGAGTATTGGTGGCAAAATGATAAAGGAAGGCTCAAAAGCGCCGGATTTCGAATTGGAAGGATCTGATGGAAAGAAGCACAGCCTGTCCGAATTCAAGGGCAAGTATGTTGTGCTGTATTTCTACCCCAAGGACTTGACTCCTGGATGCACGATAGAGGCTAACGAGTTCAACAAGCATCTCCCCGAAATTAAGAAGCTTGGGGCTGAGGTTGTGGGAGTCAGCAAGGATGACCTGAAGTCGCACGCAAGGTTCAAGGACAAGTGCAACCTTGAGTTTCTTCTGCTTTCAGACCCTACGAGCAAGATGATAAAGGAGTATGATTCGTACGGCGACAGAGGCATCTTTGGGATGGGCACCATAAGGAATACGGTAATAATAGACAAATCAGGGAAGGTGGCGAAATTTTACCAGAAAGTCAAGCCGAACTCCCATCCAAAGGAAGTGATAGAGTTCCTGAAGTCAGCGAAGTGAGCTTTCAGCTTTCTTCCTGACTGCGAAGTTTCCTATTACGAGGTTCTCCGCACCAGTATTGAGCAGAGTCCATAGTGCGTCGTCAGGGCTCATAACTATCGGCTTTCCGTGCTTGTTTAGGCTTGTGTTGAGCACAGCGCCTATGCCCGTGTTGCGCTTGACCCTGCTTATCAGCTTCGCATAGAGCGGGTTCTCATCACCAAGAATCTGCGGTCTTGTCGTGTGATCTATGTGTGAGGCAGCCTCGAGGTCATGCCAATGCTCCTTTTTCACGTGGTTAGCGCTCGTCATGAACCTGTTTGAGAGCCTGTAATCTTCAAGGAGCGATGCAGCATCGCCTTCAAGTATCGTGCTTGCGAAAGGCTGGTAATAAGGCCTCTTCTTTATTATCAGGTTTATGCGCTCCCTGTTCTCGGCTGAATTAGGCAGGGATATCACGCTCCTGTTGCCAAGCGCCCTGGGACCGTATTCCATTCTGCCCTGGAACCAGAGGACCACCTTGCCATCACACGCCATGTCTGCAGCATATTCTGCCGGGTCCGCCACGCGCTCATATTCCAGCAATGCGTTCTCCGAGGAGGAGCGCTTTATCGCATTTTCTATCTCCTCCTCCGAATATTCTGGCCCGAAGTATGCTGATTTTATCTGATTGCTGTTGAATGTGCCATTGTTCTCGAAGTCAACGTATGCCGCTGCCCCGACTGAAAGCCCAGCGTCTCCCATGTTAGGGAATATGAACAGGTTGTTCACCCCCCCCATGTGCTCTAGCTTCATGTTCACTATCACGTTGGAAAAGAATCCGCCAGCTACGACAAGGTCATGTATACCGGTCTCAGCTATCCACTGCTTTGCAAGCGAAAGGACCTGTTTCTCCGCATGGTTCTGCACTGCATTGGCAAACGACTCCCTGTCATATTTCGAAAGGATGTGGTCCTTCATGTACTCTGCAAGCAGGAACTCGTTCCTTGTTCCCTTCTTAGAGATAAAAGTTTTTGAGGCTTCGTCGTACCTGCATATGTCAGCCAGCTGCTTTATCTCTGCAGGGTAAGAATATGCCGCGAGGCTCATAAGTTTTCCTTCATCTTCATTAAAGCGCATGTCGCACGCCATTGTTGCCGCACCGTAGAATATGCCCAGGCTTGTGCTCGCCTTGAATTCTGCGAGCCTCTTTATAGTACCGTTGTCACCTGTGGAAATGGTGCCGCTCAGCCCGTCCCCTGCGCCGTCAAGGGTTATTATCAAAGCCTCCTTGAATCCTGAGGTGTAATATGCCGAAGCCGCATGAGCAAGATGGTGCTCTACCACATATGCCTTTTTCTTGCCAAGGTCCTGGTCTATTGAGGAGAGGCGCTTTGAGGTTATGCGCCTGCTCTGTCCGTCTCCAAGGGCTCTCCATAGGGCTTTGGGATTCTGGTTCTGCGTAATCCGGTATACGAAGTTGTCCAGATGCATCCTAGCTCTCGAAGGCTTGTTGAGCTCTTTTCTCCACATCATCCTTCTTTTCTGGTCATGCTTTGGGAGGAACCTTGAAACAAGCGCGTTTCCGCCTATCCATGCGATGGCAACAGAGTCTATTTCGTCAAGGTCCTTTGTGTACTTTATAGAATTATATGGAAAGCCAACATCGTTCTTCTTTTTTGTAAAACGCTCCTCGTTGACAGCGGAACGCAGGACGCCGTTGGCTACCAGCGCAGCACCTGAATCGTGAGAATCATTTATTCCGAGTACGGCCATGTCAACACTGTTTTCAATTGCTTACGTTGACAGCAGCAGTTGCATTTCACAATATTAGATTTTCTCATGCTTATATGCTTTTCTGATAGGCCAGAATGCCAATAAATGGAGAGAGGAGCAGCAAAGTCAAGAGATAAATAATTAGGCTGGTAACAGTTATCGATGCATTGTGTCCCTAGTGCTATACATTGACATGGATTCCTTCTTCGCATCTTGCGAGCTGCTGCGCCACAAGGAGTACATTGGCAAGCCGCTCGTCATAGGCACATCTGAGGAGAAGGACAAGGATAGGGGAGTTGTACAGACATGCACGTACGAAGCCAGGAAGTTCGGCATAAAGAGCGGCATGCCGATAGTCCAAGCATACAAGCTCTGCAAGGAGCTGGTTTACATAGCGTCAGATGAGAAGTATTATGAGGATGTGTCGGAGAGGATCTTTGCCTTGCTGAGAGGTTACGGCAGGCAGGTGGAGCAATACAGCATAGACGAGGCGGCAATCGACATAGAAGGCCTTGATTACAATAATGCGCTTTCAATGGGAAAGGAGCTCAAGGGCAGGATAGCTGAAGAGGTAGGGCTGAAGTGCACGATAGGCATAAGCCACGGCAAGTACATCGCAAAGATGGTTTGCGAAAGCGCCAAGCCAGACGGGCTGAAGCTGCTGAAGAAGGAGGAGATAGTACCATTCCTGGCAGGAAAGGCAATAGAGGAGATACCTGGGGTTGGACCCAAAACCGCAAGCAAACTTCATTCGATGGGCATAGACACGATAGACAAGATAGGAAGCGTTGACGTGCAGCTGCTTGCCAAAGCTACCGGGTCTTTCGGCGCGGAGCTGCACAACATAGCTGTCGGTGACGACAGAAGCAAGGTTGTTGAGAGTTCTGAGGCGCTCTCGATAAGCAGGGAGAGGACTCTGGAGAAAAACACTACAAATATAAGTGATGTCTACGCAATGGCAGACAAGCTTGTCGAAGAGGTTTACGGCGACGTCAAGAAGAAGAATGTCCTGTTCAAGGGAGTCGGGGTAAAGATAAAGTACGACGATTTCACGTATGTAACTAGAAGCACACTTCTCAAGAACTATTCTCAGTCAAAGGAACAAATAGCCAGCGTGGCGAAAAAGCTTTTCGAGAAGAACTTCGACGCAAAAAAGCCCATAAGGAAGATAGGCGTTAAGGTATACTCGCTGTCGAAGGTCTCCGGCCAGAGAAGGCTCGCTTAACCCGCTTTCTTTGAATAATTAAGCTCCTGTATGTAGGCTCTCGCCTCAAGCGCGGCCTTTGAGCCGCTTCCCGCCGCTGTGATCGCCTGCCTGTATTTCCTGTCTGACACATCCCCGGCTATGAAAACTCCCTCTATGTCAGTAAGAACTTCGTCTTTTGTTATTATGTAGCCCTGCTCGTCGAGCTTGAGCTTGCCCTGGAGGAACTTGGTGTTCGGGGCGTAGCCTATCGCCACGAAAACGCCGTCGACGTTCATCTCTGTGACTTCTCCGCTCTTCACGTTCTTTATTTTGACTCCGGTAACCTTTCCGTTGCCCAGAATCTCTGCGACTTCGCTGTCCCAAATAACTTTTATCTTTGGATTTGAAAGCACCCTGCCCTGCATTATCTTGCTCGCCCTGAACTCGGCGCGCCTGTGCACTATAGTAACGCTCTCGACAAACTTCGTTAGGAATAGCGAATCTTCCATCGCAGTGTCTTTGCCCATCGAA
>JAMCZI010000006.1 GCA_023485545.1 Candidatus Martarchaeota archaeon | reverse complement strand
GGATTGCCGACGCCCGAGGCCGGTAGTCTGCCAGGTTAGCGTACAGCCCCACACCATAGTTTATCCTGTAAAAGGCTTTTAATTGTAGCGTAGCGCAGACCAGCAAACCAAAGCCATGAAGATTTTTATTAATGAAGAGCGGAATTATCAGCGATGTACACTACTGCCGATTTGGACTTCGCCTATAAGTATCCTTTCACCGCCAAGGCAAAGGAGATAGTGCGAGAAAGTTCTGCCGACAAAATATCTGCCGAGACTAAGGAGAGGATACTGAAGAGCGCAGCAGCCAGAGTCTCTGAGTCTTTTAAGAACGGCAAGATCGAGGCGTACAGGCTGCGCATGGATTCGGCAAAGCTTGAAAACGTATTGGCATACCCTTATGCCAGGCTGCTTGCCAGCTCAATACAGCGCAATGACCTGGCACAGAAGTACATCAGGGCCGAGGCCAAGCGCTGCTCCTCGTTCCTTTACCTTGAAGACAAAGACGTTCTCGGTGCGATAGCGTCGGAACTCGGAATAAACCTAAAATACGACGGCGATAAATATTCAATCGGTTTCGTGGAATATCTTCAAAGTGCGCCGCAGGAAAACCAGTTCCGCCTTGTGAACCAGGAGCTTTCCCTCGGTATAGTGCACATGAATTTCCAGAAAACGGCCAGTTTCCTCTCTGAACCGATAGCCTTGGCAATGTCTGCAGGCTTTCCGATACCAAAGGGCCAGATTCCAAAGGACATAATCGATTATTCAAAGGCGATAAAGCTGCCCAAGCCCAAACTATCGGCTCCGGGGAGGAGCTCGGATTGGATCGAGAACATACTGGCGAATCCTATACCTGACGTAAGGCAGCGCGTGGTTGGCCTGATTCTCGCGCCTTACCTTGTCAACGTCAAGAAGATGGATCCTGATGCCGCTTACCCAATAATATTGGAATACATAAACAAGTGCAGGCAGATAGACAATTCAACCAGGATAACAGACGCGCAGATAATGTACCAGTGCAAGTACGCCAAGGAGAAGGGCATGCGGCCGCTGTCCTTCACAAAGGCAAAGGAGCTTCTCGCAGGGATAATAGACCTTCAGGACGAGAAAAGCGCCAAAGAGAAGAAATGAAAAGGGAGGTGCGGGATTTTATAAGCCAGAGAATTTGACTGCATCAGCCACGATATGTCCGCTCCATCCTGTCCCGATTCCTGTTTGGTGAAATCCAAGGAGAGAAGTGAAAGCAAAAGCATTTGCAGCAGTCCAGTCTGCTGGAGCAAACTCCATGCTTATGCTACCAGAATTAGGATTTCTTGTGCAGAACCGGGAATAGAAGTTGTGCGCAACAATTGCATTGCAGTTTGCGACCCGCACCTATACCCCCATTCCCTATCTCTCACCATACCAATATAAAACTATCCATCTCATTATTTTGATTATTACAAAGGCCGTATACGTATTTTATGCGCTGCCTGAAGAATCAGTATAAAACGTGAAACGTAGGGCGTATGAAGTGCCGGAAATCGCAACTCTCTGCAAGAAATGCGGTCGCATAGCGAGTCATGTGTGCAGAATGTGCGGCGGCCATTTCTGTGATGCTCATTTTGACCAGATCCTCGGTCTTTGTCTTTCATGTGCAAGGGGCAGGAATGCTTCAAAGCTACAGAAAAAAGCTAAGAGCTGAACCCGCTCTGCAAACTTATTTATATCAGTCAAGCCCAAGCAGCAGCAATGCAAAGGTGCAATTCATGGCAGTGGGGAAAGCTAAATTAGTTGTGCTTGAAGGCATAGACGGATCCGGAAAGACTACACAGGCAGCTTTCCTAAACGACTACATAGTAAACGGCCTGGGCATGGAATGCCTGCTTACTGCCGAACCTACCAAATCGAAGCTCGGCCTGTACATACGTGGCAACCTGATGGACCTGAAGCTCAACCCATATACCATGCAGCTGCTTTTCACTGCCGACAGGGCAGAGCACGTTTCATCGGAGATAATCCCTGCGCTGAACAAGGGCATGTGGGTAATTTCCGATAGATACTATTTTTCTACAATAGCGTACGCCGTTCTCACAGGCCTTGCGGAAAAACAGCGCGACGCCCTGCTTGCTGTAAACAGGACCTTCATTCAGCCTGATCTTACCGTATTTCTTGACGTTGACCCTAGGAAGCAGCTTCTCGGCGGCCGCGGCCGACTTGAGGTGTTTGAACGCATGGACTTAGAATCGAAAATAAGGATGCGCGAAGAGTATGCAAGGCTCTGCGCCATCACGCCGAACTGCATCACAGTAAAGGTGGACAACAACAAAGAGGAGGTGCGCACCTTGCTTCGCAGCTTTGCAGACGAACTCATAAGGAAAGCCTGATTTTTAGCAGTTGCTATCGTATAATTTAGCGGTTTCATGCCTGACGTAGTTTGCATAACAGGATATCCGTGCTCAGGGAAGAGCACATTGGCAGGCATGTTGGGCGACGACGGCTTTGCTGTAGTCGAGCTCGGAGATCTCGTCAGGGAAAGAATGAAGACCGACCCTGCCGCGCTTAAATTTGCCGGAGACATACGCGGCTTTTCTGGGATGATACGCGAAGTGTACGGCAGGGACGTTGTGGCTTCGTGGGCAGTTGAGAGGATAAAGAAGCTTGCCGCTGAAAAGATAGTAATCACCGGCCTAAGGACCGTTGAGGAGCTAGCCAGGATAAAGGCCGCATTCCCGAACGCATTGCTGATATCTGTAAACGCGCCTGAGCACGTAAGGTTTCAGAGGATGCTGTCAAGAGGCAGGCGCGGCGACCCAAGGAGCTACGAGGATTTCCTGAAGCGCGACGAAAAAGAGCGCGAAGGCCTCCTTGCCGCCGGCGAGGAAACCGAGGGGCTTGACACAATGATATCCAAAGCCGATTATCACATAGAAAATACTGGCACCCTCTCAGACCTGAAGAAAGCTGCGTACAAGATACTGGAATCGCTGGGCGAATAAAGGAATTGGACGCCGGGGGCGAGATTCGAACTCGCGGAAGCCATTTCTGACTAAACAGCTTAGCAGGCTGCCGCCCTACCACTAGGCGACCCCGGCACGCAGATATTTATCCAACTCCAGTTTTTATAATGTTCGCAGCAGCAGCCAGACGCGCATCGCAACATCAAGTGGCAGAGGCGCATGCAGCATAGGGTCGCAGATGCAAGCTTGTCCCGCATTAGCTCGGTCCTGTATCCTGAAAGCATGGCCTATTTGCACGCCCGGTGCGAGTGTTCGCACGAAGGCTATATGCTTAAGGTTGCTCCTTCCGGCCTGGCCTGGTTCACACATAAAGCCATCTATCAGGGCAGGGCCTCATCGCCTGAGCGGGGGCCGCACCTCCGATTCCTACACCACATGCGCATTGGCCCGCCGTTAAAGGGATCTGCGTCACAGGGAACCCTTGGCTCCCCGGCCTATCTGCCTTATAAACTTCTATCCTAATTCATAAATAGTTTTTGAGCGCTCCCCAAAATGCGCCGAGCGTGCTCAATCTAACAAAGTAATATATATCATTCGAGGGTAAACTCTAAATGTGATTTACTAATGGCAGAAGACGAATATGAAAAGCTGCTTGAACGCGCTTTCGCAGAGTCGCCCTCACAGGAGGTCGCGAAGCAGGATTTCGAAATACCAAAGGTCGACTCGATGATCCAGGGCAGCAAGACGATAATAAGGAATGTGAACGCAATAGCGGATAGGGCGCGACGCAAGCCTGAAGAGATAGGGCGCTACCTGAGCAAGGAGCTCTCTGTGCCTGTTAGCGCAGAGGAGCAGCGCCTCATAATAAATGGCAGGTTTTCCTCAAAGGATCTCGACGCAAAGATAGAACGCTACTTCAACACATATGTGATATGCAGGGAGTGCCACAAGCCAGACACACATCTTGAGCTTGCAGGCCGCGGAATGTTCAGCTTTGTCTGCGAGGCGTGCGGTGCACACTACGGCGTGAAGAGCTATTGAGGTCTTGACAATGGGATATGGCAATAGGTACAACAGGCGCGGCTCACAGCCGGAGCCAGAGCATGCTCTCAGGCTGCCTCACGAAGGGGAAACCCTCGGCAAAGTGATAAAGATATCCGGGGCGACGAAGTTCATAGTGGCATGCGCCGACGGCAAGGAAAGGGTGTGCAGCATACCTGGCCGCTTCAGGAGGCGCTTCTGGATAAAAGTAAACGACATAGTAATGGTGAAGCCCTGGGTCGTGCAGAGCGACGAAAAGGGCGACATAATTTGGAGGTACAGCATACTGGACGCAAACAAGATAAAGGAGCGCAAGCTTATAGAGTAGTCAAAGTGGCGTACCCGCTAAAGCTTAAAACCTGAACTGCATATAACCATCCGGGTGTGAACGATGTCAGTGCTTAACGACCTGCTGGTGGAATCGAAAGTATTCGCCAATAGAGAGGTCCTATCGCCGCACTACATACCCAAGAAGCTAATTGCCAGGGACAGGGAGATAAATTCCATAGAGAAAGCCATAGCCCCGTCGCTCAAGGGGGAGCGCGGCAGGAACCTCTTCGTCTACGGCAAGACCGGTGCAGGGAAGACATCATGCATCAAATACGTCATAAACGAGGTCAACAACATACCAAACACCCGCGCAAGGATATCCTACGTGAACTGCAGGATATACAATTCAAGGTACCGCGTCTTCAGCAAGATAATAAGCGACCATCTTCCAACATACGCAAAACGCGGCTACGGTGTTGTCGACCTGTACGAGAAGCTCACCGGCTGGATAGAGGAGGACGGCAAGACCCTCATAGTGGTGCTTGACGAGATAGACGTGGTGAAGGACCTCGACAACCTGATATACGCCCTAACAAGGATAAACAGCGAGATAAAGGCGGGAGGGGTGAGCATGGTCGGCATATCAAACACAGTATCGTTCAAGGAGAGCCTTGATCCAAGGAGCCTCTCATCGCTTTATGAAACAGAGCTTGTCTTCACACCCTACAACGCCAATGAGCTTTTTGAGATTCTGCTTGACAGGAGCACGACCGGCCTTCGCCCTGGTGCGGTAAACGAGGATGTGCTTAGATACATAGCTGCTGCAGCCACGAAAGACGGCGGCGACGCACGCTTCTCTCTAAACGTCCTTTCCAGGGCTGGAGAGATTACCGAAGAGAAAAACAGCGACAGGATAACACTGGAGGATGCGCAGCATGCTATAAAGTTCGCCGAGGACGACATAGTCTACGAGGTCATATCAACCCTGCCGGAACATCAGAAGCTGGTGCTTTATTCCATAGCGATGCTTACCAAAAGTGGCGGCACTTACAAAAAGCTCACAGACGGGGTGGACACCTACCTGTTCAGCGGCGAGGTATACAGCCGCTACAAATCAATAACCGAAAGCCTCAAGAAGGAGCCCAAGGGCGAGCGCTGGTATAGGAAGTATCTTTCGGAACTGCAGATGCAGGGGCTAATAGAAACGTTCGAATCGGGCCGCGGGATACGTGGTCACACCAAGCTGATAAAGCTTGCATATCCTGCTGACAGGACCAAGGAGGTTCTTGAGAAGGACCTGTTTGGGGTTAACGTGCGGTAATACGATGCGTTTTTACGATGTTGTTGCGGACCCCGGGCTCGTCGGGTCAGGCATATGCAAGGAGATAGGTTTAGATCGCGTCTTCTTCATTCCTGCAAAAGTGCACCACGGCGCCCCCGAAGCTCCCGCATACCTCAGCGATGGCAGGAACGCTGCTGCGCTTCTAAAATCCGGCGCAAAATGCGCTGTCGCCGATGTGCTTGAAATACCTTCGGAACTTCCGCAATACATGAAGGCCGAAAAGATACCAATCCTGGTGCCGCTGCACGGCATACTGAGTTCTGCATCGTTTGAGCGCGTGCGGCTTATAAAGAAGACATCAAGGTTTTACAACGATATGCGCAAGTCAGGCGTGGCGTGCATATTCGTGAGCATGGCTCCCAGCGCGGATTACCTTCTTTCCAGGATGCAGCTCTCTTCGCTCTCGTTGGTGCTGGGAGGAGGCAGGGAGAAGGCGGCCGAGTCAAACAGCATGCTGCCATCGGTTTTAGGCGATTGAGATGATGCGCGACAAAAAGAGGTATGTGCTCATACGCTTCTCCCACGTGCAAAACTGCGATGCAGAGCAGTTCAAGCGCGACTTTATGGCTGAGATGATGAGGGTGATGGGCCAAGTTGATTACGCACTCTCAAACCTTCGCATAATAAAGCTATCGAACGATGAGATGGTGATTCGCGTAAACCTGGCGGCACTCGAGAAATTCATTATAGCCACTGCGCTCGTCAGGCGCGTAGCCGGGATGGAAATAGGGCTTCTCACAGTGCGCAATTCAGGATCACTCGCCGGTCTGTCAAATAGCAGCTAATTCGTGGTCTTCGTGCTGAAAGCCGCTATCTTCGCGGTCAACCATGGGTTGCTGTTGCCTGGGGGCTGGTTTGCCTGTGTATAGTTTATCCATATATACCCTGTATATGGCGTCCCTATCTGTGTGGAGCTGAACCTCGTTCCGTAAGAAGTGTAGCATGGCATGCTTACATAAAACTTCTGCGAGTTTATTACCGTGCGCGCAGGCGAGACAACGAAATCATTTTTTGGGCTCGGCAGACCTGCAGAACTTTCCAATGCTGTGCACGTGAATTCAAGGTTGTAAAGCGTCGTGCCAGTGTCCTGGCCAAATTCTAAAGTCACAATGCCATTGTACGAGAACGAGAGGTCCGTGCACACGTATCCGCTCTGCGACGTGCAGGAACTGCTCGTCGAAGACGAAGGGCTGAAAAGGCCGAGGACGTAGAGCAGGCCGAGCGCAACCGCTATGATGAGTATGGCCCATCCGTAGGTCATCAGGTATTCCATTGCAGACTGGGAACGCTTGGAATGCTTGTTTTCGGTCATGTGCATAGCCGCCTGGTCGTACGATTTTAATCTCTCCTGTGTGATTATAGATAAAATGCACACTATTTAAATCTTCCTCCGCTTGCGCAACTCAGTGCATTATAATATAGCAACGCAAACAGCAGAAATACTTAAAGAACTTTCCATATAGATATATACACTGCTTTTCCCGCAGTTACTGCATATGTTTGCAGGAGGGAGTGATCAGATGGAAACCAATACCGCTAGTGAACTTGAGAAGTTCATGGCCGAAAACAAGGGCAAGAGGAAATTCACGCAGAGCGTGGAGCTTGCCGTCAATTTCAAAGGCATAGACTTCAACAAGCCTGAGAACAGGCTCAACATGTCCATATCACTTCCTAAGGGAAGGGGCAAGGAGAGCCCAGTCGCAATATTTGCCGACGAACAGCGACTCGTCGACGCTGCAAAGGAGACTGGTGCAAAGGTAATACCCTCATCTGAGCTTGAGCAGATAAGGAGCGACAAAGCCAAGATGACAGAGCTTCTCGATTATGACATGTTCGCGCAGCCGAGCCTTATGCCGCAGATTGCGAAGGCGCTCGGACAGTTCCTCGGGCCGAGGAACAAGATGCCAAGGCCGATAGTAGGTTCGGACGTCAAGGGCATACTCGGAAAGGCTGGCGGCTCAATCTCCATAAGGAGCAAGGGCAAGTATCTCCCGACAGTGCACTGCACTATAGGGACAGAGGCTATGCCCGCAAACGACATAGCAGCAAATGTGGACCAGGTTGTGTCTGACATATCAAAGAAGGTCGGGAAGCAGAACATAAAATCGGTATACCTGAAGCTTACCATGAGCAAGCCGATAAAGATAATGTAGGTGCCTTTATGATTACGAAGCAGCAAAAGGAAAAGTTCGTCCAGGAAGCGTCAACAGAGCTGAAGAAGTACAAGTCGGTAGGCATATTGCGGCTGGACAAGGTTCCCGACATGCTGCTTCAGGAGACAAAGAACAGGCTAAGGAGCAAGGCGAGGTTCATCTCAGGAAGGAAGAACCTGCTAAAGAAGGTCCTCGAATCAGACAGCAATTCATCCAAGCTCATCGACATGCTTGACGGAACGTGCGCCATACTGCTTACGAACGAGGATCCATTTGAGCTCTTCTCAGAGTTCAAGGCAGGGTCTATAATGCTTCCGGCAAAGCCCAAGCAGAAGTCCCCTTCCGACATAACTGTAGAGCCTGGCGAGACTACGCTCCAGCCCGGGCAGGCTGTGACAGAGCTGAAGCAGGCCGGAATAGACGTGCAGATACAGAAAGGCAAGGTAGTGATAGGGAAAGGCAAGACAATAGTGAAAGCAGGCGAGACAATATCCACTGCCGTGTCAAAGGCGCTGCATACGCTCAACATAAAGCCGATAGAGGCTTCTATACTCCCAAACGCGATACTCTCAAATGGTGTGATCTTCAGGAGGGAGGTGCTCGGGATAGATCGCGAGAGCACTATCGCAGGCATAATGAAGAGCTTCCAGGAGGCTCTGGCGCTGTCGAAGGCGGCAGGAATAGTTAACGCATACACGATCAGGGAGATGCTCTCGAAGGCTTTCAACGATGCGATGTACCTCGGCGTGGAGAGAAACATCTACACAAAGGAGACGATAGACAGGCTGCTAGGCAAGGCCTCTTCGGAGGCTTCCGCACTGGACAGCATGATAAAGAAATGACGCTATAAAGGTGAAGTTATGGAATATGTATACGCAGCGCTCCTGCTCAATGCAGCTGGCAAGGAGATAGACGAGAAGGGACTGATGGAAGTAGTCAAGTCCGCAGGGATAACGCCGGACGAGGCGCAGGCAAAGGCTGTCGCATCCTCATTGAAGGGTGTTGACATAAAGGAGGTCCTGAAGAACGCCCAGAGCGTACAAGTTTCAGCTCCGGCCCCACAGCATGCGGCAGAGGCGCCAAAGCCGAAGAAGGAAGAGAAATCCGAGAAGACCGAGGAGGAAGCTGTCGGCGGACTTTCTGGGCTGTTCGGCTGATAAGGCATGGCCCGGAGCCTCTGGCTCCAGCCTTGCTTCCGCCGTCTTTTGTATGCTAGGTTAATCCTGAAGAGGAAGCCTATAAAAAGATGAACAGGAAACTGTACGATTAATGATATTGGTGTGATTAGATGGATGTATGGGTAGACAAGCCAAAATGTACCGGTTGCCATCACTGCTTTGATGTATGCCCGGTAGCTGTTTTCGAGATGAGGAGCCGCAAGGACATGGCAGCTGCAAACGCGGACAACGCCCCAGAAGCGATGAAATGGAACGGCAAGTCTGAACAGCAGGTCATAGACAAGTGGGGCAGCGTTCAAGACGGCCATAAGCATTTTGCCGACGAGAGCGATGGAACTAGCGGTGGCATATCAGTCGGGGTCAATGGCTCTGCGTGCATACTCTGCCAAGCTTGCCTTATAGAGTGCGAGGGCGAGTGCATACACATAACCGACGACACAGGCACAACCTACCAGTCGGTATACAAATGAAAAAGGCTTGCTCTACAAGCCTTTTTATTTCTCTTTCTGCATATCTTATATGCTAATTTTAACGTGCTTGAAATGATAAGCTATGCGGGGAAACCGTTCAGCGATGCGGAGAGCATTGCAGTGCTCAACCCATACGTTAAGGACTGGTTCATGAAGAACTTCGGCGAGCTCACCCCGCCGCAGAAGTACGCGTTCAAGCTTATAAGCGAGCGCAAAAATCTCCTTATAACCGCGCCAACCGGTTCCGGGAAGACGATATCAGGATTCCTTTCCATAATAAGCAAGCTCTTCGACTATTCGCTTGAGGGAAAGCTCGAGGACAAGGTGTACTGCATATATGTTTCGCCCCTAAGGGCGCTCAACAATGACGTGTACCGCAACCTCACTCTCCCTCTTGAGCAGATATATTCCGAGATAGTGAAGGACAAGGGCGAGGACATACTCAAGGGCAACATGCGCAAGGTCACGATAGGGGTAAGGACAGGCGACACGACCCAGCAGGAGAGGAGGAAGATGCTGCTCAAGCCCCCTAACATACTAGTCACTACGCCAGAAAGCCTCGCAATAATACTAAATTCCAGAAAGTTCATGGAACACCTCTCCGGCCTTGAATACGTGATAATAGACGAGCTTCACGAGCTTGCCAACAACAAGCGCGGGGTACACCTGTCACTCTCGCTCGAGAGACTCAAGGAGGAGGTTGGCGGAAGGATATCGCTGATCGGTTTGGGCGCGACGCTGTATCCGCTTGACGAGGCCGCCAAATTCCTGGTAGGCAGTGCGGCATCATCTACCGAGGACTGCGTGATAGTAGACGCATCATGGAGCAAGAAGCTGGACGTGGTGACAAGGAGCCCTGTAAGAGACCTGATATACACAGATGGACAGAAGATCGAGGACGAAATGTACAAGATGGTGAACCAGATAATAAAGGAGAACAAGTCGACCCTCATATTCACGAACACAAGGAGCGGCACAGAGCGCGTTGTCTTTAACCTAAAGCGGCGCTTCGGATACGGCGAGGACATAGCCGCACACCATAGCTCTTTGTCGAGGGAATCTAGGATGGAGGTGGAGGACCTGCTCAAGAAGGGTGCGTTGAAGTGCGCCGTATCATCGACGAGCCTGGAGCTGGGGGTTGACATAGGTGCGATAGAGGACGTTGTGCAGCTGGGTTCGCCAAAGAGCGTCACAAGGGCAATACAAAGGATCGGGCGCGCAGGGCACTCGTATAAGGCAACAGCAAAGGGGGAGATGATAGCGCTTGACAGGGACGACCTTGTCGAATGCACGATAATGCTTGACGCGGCGCTGAAGAAGCATCTTGATTCCTTCCGGGTACCTGAGGCGCCGCTTGACGTGCTGGCTCAGCACATCATAGGGATGTCGATAGCAAGGAAGTGGGGCGTCGATGAGGCGTTCTCCCTTGTCAGGAAAGCTTATTCGTACCGTGCCCTCCAACGCAAGGATTTCGACGCACTGCTCAACTACCTTGCGGGCAACTATGTCGGGCTGGAAAGCAGGAGGGTGTACGGCAAGATATGGTATGACGAGAAGGAAAAGATGTTCGGGCGCAGAGGCAAGATGGCCCAGGTAATATACATGTTAAATCTCGGCACGATACCTGACGAGGTAGCGATAAATGTCTTCGACCTTAACAAGAAGTGGATTGGCAACATAGAGGAAGAATTCCTGACAAAGCTGAAGCCCGGAGACATCTTTACTCTCGGCGGAAGGCTGTACAGGTTCGAATACGCGAAGGGGATGAAGTGCTTTGTATCCGAGGCCAAGACCAGCGCCCCCACAATACCTCCATGGTTCTCAGAACAGCTGCCGCTTAGCTTCGAGCTCGCGGAGGAGATAGGAAAGTTCAGGGGAAGCTTCGCATCTGTCCTAAGCGCTTCAATAAAGAAGCGGAGGATATCGAGGGTGTCAAAGTCAACAAAAATGCCTGCAGAGGTCAAAAAGGTCCTGTCGCAGCTGCCCATGGATGAAAATGCAATGGATGCGGTTTTTAGGTATTTCCTTGAGCAGATACTGTTTGCGAAAGAGGTGCCGAACAACAAGTTGATGTTGGTGGAGCAGACGCACGACATAGAAGGAGACAAGAACTATCTGGTATTCCACGCGCTGTTCGGAAGGAGGGTGAACGACACCCTTTCCAGGCTTTTCGGCATAGTACTCGGGGAAATGCTCGACATGGACGTCGGCATTCTGGTCGGGGACAATGGCTTTATGCTTGAACTTGAGCGCGAATCGAAGCTTTCGCAAAAAGCAGTGGAGGAGCTCTTTTCGAACGTGTTTTCGTCCGACATAATCTCGACGATAAGGCTCAACATACGCAAAACAGAGATGATGAAGAGGCGCTTCAGGCAAGTCGCTGGGAGGAGCTTCATGATACTGAAGAACTACAAGGGATGGAAAATAAGCGTAGGGAGGCAGCAGGTCAATTCGCAGCTGCTCCTTAATGCTGTGGAGGAGATAGATCCAGACTTTCCTGTCTTAAAGGAGACGTATCGCGAAGTGATGGAGGACGTGATGGACGTGCCGCGTGCTAAGGAGGTCATTGAGCGCCTTTCTAAGGGTACCATTAAATACAAGTTCATAACCACTCAGACGCCTTCGCCGTTTGCGCACAAGACGCTCACGTTCGGTCACGCGGATGTAATAATGATGAAAAACAAGCACGACTACCTCAAAGAGCTTAACCGCCTTGTGCTTAAGAGGATAAACGGGTGACAGCATGATGCTCACCGAGGAAATAGAGCTTCCTGATGGGCTTCCCGTGGCGCACATAAGAAGCCTGTCCTCGATAGCCATATCGGATCTTCATCTAGGCTACGAGGGCATGATGGCAAGGAACGGCGTCCTCTCCCCAAAGATCAACCTTCTCAAGATAAAGAAGACGATTTCAAAGGCGCTTGACACCACAGGAGCAGACCGCGTAATAGTCGACGGCGACATAAAAAACGAATTCTCAAATGTAGATGTGGAGGAGTTCAACGAGCTGTACGATTTCATAACTTACGTCAAGGGCACAGGCGCTGACCTTGTACTGATAAAAGGGAACCATGATAATTTCGTGGAAAGGTACGGAAAATCTTTCGACCTGAAGATATACCGGCAGGAAGCTGCCATCGGAGATTACCTGTTCTTCCATGGGGAGGAGATGCCGAGCAACAGCTCCAACGCAAAGACACTCGTGATGGGCCACGAGCATCCCGCAATAGGCGTGTACAACAAATCAGGCAGGAAGGAGAAGCTCAAGTGCTTCCTGTACGGAAAATACATGCGCTACAACCTGCTGGTTCTGCCGGCGATGAACTACTTCTCCACTGGCACTGAGGTGAATATGGAGCCCAAGGGCGACCTTCTGGCGCCAATATTCAAGAAGCTGGACGTGGATTCAATGAGAGCCATAGCCATAGGCTACGGTTCCACCGAGGATTTCGGCAAGGTTGGCAAGCTCCGCAATCTTGCATAGGGATCAATTTCCAATCCCGTATAAAACACACCACTTACCCTGTTACCATGATAAAGAGCAATCCAGCAAAACATTAAGAATTTCAAATCTGATAGCACAGGGGTGGTAAAATGAAGCACGAGGAAAAGGTTGAACTCATGAAGCGCATGCATAACAAGCTCCTGCAAAACATAGGCGCGTCGCAAATGACTGGGCTTGATGAGGCAAAGAGGGCAAAGCTGGAAGACGCCCACGAGAAGATAAAGGGCTACCATTTTGTGCTGCAAAAGAAAAATGCTGCGAGATCCTAGAAGAACCATGGGAATATGTTGACTATCAGTCCTATGAGTACTATCGCGGTTAGCGCACTAACGAATTTCTGATTCTTGAAGTTTGTCTTGTATATCCTCCACCCGTCTAGCGAAGGCAGAGGCAGGAGGTTCACTACTCCAACAAGGAAATTGAGCAGGAACGAGAGCGATACGAAAGTGTAGATGAAGTAGAGCGCCGCAGCAACGGTCCCTGAGTTGACCAGCGATTCCTGCTCAAGGTCAACCCCTATCAAGCCGAGTGTTGAAGTGGAGTTGAGCGGCTTCGCCACGAAAGAGAAGCTTCCCGTGTTTGTCGTTATAGCAACCGTCTGGCCAGGCCTGTCCTTTGATGCAATGGCTTCAAGCTGGGCGATATTGGAGACATGTACTCCGTCCCATGAAGTTATCTGTGACCCTATAGGAACTATCCCGTTTGCTGGGAAGCCAGGCATCGTTGCCGCAACCACCACCACATCGTGTGTTATGTAAGGCAGCACGTAATAGAAGAGCAGCACTACAAACACGAAGAATATCAGCATTGCCACGAAGTTCGCCGATATTCCAGCTGCGAAGATTTTTGTTTGCTTCATGCTGTCAAGCTTGACTACCTCCTTCTCCTCGGGTTCCACGAATGCCCCCATCGGTATTACGCCAAGTATCACCAGCCCTATAGACTTGAGCTTTACCTTGGCGTTCCTCGCGAGGATGCCGTGCGAGAATTCATGCACTATCAGCATGAGAGCAAGCGCCAGCACCCCGGCAGCGAGGGGCAGGTCTATCCCAGGTATCACTGGCGCAACTCCTGCTACCTGCCCGGAAAGCTGGCTGACCTGGGGATGCCCCGCGCTTACCGTGACCAGGAAAAGCGACAGCGCGTAGAGTATTTTTGCCGCATTGTACATTATTGCAACTATCACGTATCCAGTAAAGCCGAACACGAAAGTCGAGCCGTCAAGCACTATTCCAGGATAGTTTATCCCGGTATGCGCGGCAGTGGACGCTTCCTGTTGCGCTATGGCTGTCTGGAGCTGCGGCAGGTTTATGAACTGCAGGGAGAGCGACATGTACGGCACCACGAAAAGCATTATCAGTATCAGTGAGGCGAAGCCGAATGCGTACGTCTTCTTGCTTATCTTTCCCTTCAGAAGGGGCCAGGCAAACAGCCCGAAGCCGAGCACGAAGCCCCATATCGCCATCTCGTTCCAGAAGGTCTTGTGCTTCTGCGATATCTCGTCTATCGCCGCTATGCCGTGCTTGCTGCTCAGCAGGAACATGCCGTACCCTCCTGCAAAATGCTTCTCCCTCTGTATCACTAATCCAGCTATGAAAAGGCTGGCCAGGCCTGACGCCCACCTGGCTGCGACACCGGTCCAGGCGTAGTTGTAATCGAAATATATGAATGCGAACTCAAGTATGGCGAGCAGCACAACCGCAGCGTTCAAGCTGTTTGAAGAGCCGCTTTTTGCTGCTGCACCTGCCTTCCTGACTGTTCTGGAAGCCTTCCTAAAAGATTTTGCCAAAGAATTGCACCCAAGTCGCCGTAAACCACGGAACAGATAAGTTTGTACTTAAAGTTATATAAAGAATGGCACGACAAGAGCTGTGTTAGGCACAGCTGCTCTCGTGAAAGCTAGGCGCACGAGCCTAAATCTGGGTGTTTTTAATCTAAGCGCTATATATTGGTATTTTATGCTTGTGTGCGGGCGTGCAATGCCCGGCAAAGGCTTTTAATGGTTAAAAACGAAATTCTAGCGGTGGTGCAATGGAAGAATGTGAGCTATGTGGTTCTCCAGTTTCCGCTCCATATACTGTATTGGTGGAAGGGGTGGAACTGAGGGTGTGTGCAAAGTGCGCAAAAGGTAAGAAGGTGATGAACAGACCGGCTTCTGCTAGATCTGCATTCGCCTCGAGCCGCGGCTCTGCGCCGAAGCAGCAAAAGGTTAGGGAGGAAGACCTCGATGTTGTCGAGAATTACGGGGGCATAATAAAGAAGGCAAGAGAATCCATGGGCATACCGATAAAGGTGCTTGGCGAAATGATCAATGAAAAGGAAACGTTGCTTCTCCGTATAGAGGAGCAGAAGACCCTGCCGAGCATAGGCTTGGCGCGCAAGCTCGAGCGCGCGCTGAATATCAAGCTTCTTGCGCAGCCTGATGTCGCAGAAGGGGCCCAGGCGCAGCGCGGTCAGGGCAGCCTGAGCATAGGCGACTTCGTGGGATGATGGTGTGGCGGTCGACCTGAGCAAGATAGCGAGCAAGAAAAAGATATCGCTGGACGAGCTCCGGGGCAAGACTGTCGCAATAGACGCGTACAACATGGTCTACCAGTTCCTCTCGATAATACGGCAGCCTGACGGCAAGCCGCTTGAGGACGCGAACGGCAACGTCACGAGCCAGCTTTCCGGGCTTTTCTACAGGACTATAGACATGATGGAGAAGGGCATACGCCCGATATATGTCTTCGACGGCATACCCTCCATGCTCAAGCAGAAGACGATAACTTCGAGGATGAGGCGTCGCGAGGAGGCATACGGCGAATGGAAGCGCGCTGTCGCAGAGGGCGACATGGAGAAGGCAAAGACCTCTGCACAGGCAAGCACCAGGATAACTAAGGCAGTCGTTGCAGATTCAAAGAAGCTGCTCGGCTTAATGGGCGTACCTTGCGTAGACGCGCCTAGCGAAGGTGAGGCTCAGGCCAGTGCGATGTGCGCCTCCGGTGCAGTGCACGCCGCAGCGAGCCAGGATTACGATACACTTCTTTTTGGGTCTCCCATAGTTATCAGGAACCTATCCTTTTCAGGGAGGAGGAAACTTCCAAACAAGAACGTCTACATACAGGTTGAGCCGGAGCTCATGGACCTTAAAGCCACTCTTGAGTCGAACGGCATAACAAGGGAGCAGCTGATATTCCTAGGCATAATGCTTGGCACCGACTTCAACGACGGCATAAAGGGCATAGGCCCTAAGACTGCGCTCAAGATAGCCAGGCAGTTGGGCAGCATAGCCGAGCTCAAGGAGTATATCAAGCAGAAGTATTCAGAGGAGTTTGAGCTCGACGTGCAGGAGGTGTTTGACCTGTTCATGAAGCCTGAAGTCAAGGAAGTGACTGCGCAGCAGGTTGAGGCTATGTTCAGGGCGCGCGTCGATTCTGAAGCTTTGGTGCGCTTCATGTGCGAAGAGCGCGGTTTCGACCGCTCGCGCATAGAGCGCCAGACCGAGCGACTTTTGAAGCTGTCTGGAAGCATAAAACAGGAAAGTATAAATAAATGGTTTTAGATAAGCACATGTCAGCGTGGTGCGATGGTCAATGGAAATCCGGAACCTGACGATTCTGAGGATATAAGGAAGCTCAACAAGTTCATAGCCCGGATAGTAGGCAGCATATCGAAGAATTTCGAGGATGCAGGAGTCAAGGGCCCAGCCGCTGGAATAACGTTCAAGATAGACAAGGACGGCAACTTGGAGATAGGCGGGATAGAGAACGCTGAGCCCCATAACAAGCCTGTCATCCCTCCTGTGCCGCTTGCGCAGCGCGAACCAGCCTACGACCTGATAGAGACGGGGGACATGCTGCAGGTCGTCATGGAAATGCCAGGCATAAAGAAAGAGGACATACGAATATCGTCGAACGGCAACCTGCTAAGCATAGATGCGAGCAATGGCTCAAAGGCGTACAGGAAGGAGCTCGCCCTGCCTTTCCGTGTCCAAGAGAAGGCCGAGAGTTCGACGTTCAACAACGGCGTGCTCGAGATAAGGTTTAAGAAGGCTTAGCTACTATATCAAAATCTAATGGTGATAATTTGCAGAAGAGCGTCAAGAAGTCGAACAGGAAGGTCGGCAAATCCTACAGGAAGAGGCAGAAGCTGCCAAAGATAAAGGCTGCCCACAGGAAAAAGCTGAAGGCGCAGAAGCGCAAGAACCGCCTCAGTTGATGTCCAGGTAGAGCTGGTCGTTGAACTCGTATGCTGTAGAGTCCTTGTCAATACCGAGCGATAGCATTAGTTCTTCCTTGCTGGTATACGCTTTCACTCCAGCCCCGATGGAAAGCCTGTAGAATGCACCCCTAAACTCATAGTAGTTCGCGATCACGTTGCTCGCATCGCCGAAAGACACTATCACCTTAGACGAAGGGTTCCCAAGCGCCACAAGAATGCTGCACAGCAGGACATTCTTGTCCATCTCGTCCCCTGCGCCGAGCTTTATCACGTCGTCAGGATAAAGCCAGAATTCTATTGGCAGGCGTATCGCCTGTATCTCCTCGTTCACGAATTCGTATGCCCTGACGCTTGCTTCATAAAAATCGTGGTCAAAGCTGTAGGGCTCAAGCGCCTCCTTTATGCTTCCAGCCTTCAGCACGACCATCGGGCTCTTTGGCGTTACCAGGGTCGGCAGCTCCGACACAGATAGGTGCTCCTGCTCCTCTATGTAAGACTTGTACCTCATTATAACGTCTAGGTATATGCTGTTCAGCACCTCCAGATTGGGCTGATCTTCCATGGAAATGGCACATTATACAATCAGCAGAAAACTATAAAATACTCGGAAGCAATCTGCTATCATGGACAACAAGGCAATCTCAAGGATGTTTGAGGAGATAGCCGACATGCTTGAGATATCCGGCGACAAGTACTCCAGGTTTGAGATAAGGGCGTATCGCGCCGCAAGCCTTACTATAGGCACGCTCCAGGAGCCCATAGAGGAGATTTTCAGGAAGGGAGGGATCGACGCGCTCAAGGAGCTCCCTGGAATAGGCGAGGGCCTTGCGAAGAAGATAGCCGAGTTCATCAAGACGGGGAAGATGAGCAAATACGCCGAGCTCAAGAAGAAGTATCCAATAGATTTCCAGTCCTTGACTGCAATAGAAGGACTTGGGTCAAAGAGGATATACGCGCTGTATTCAAAGCTCGGTGTAAAGGACATTGAAAGCCTCAAAGCTGCAGTGGCAGCGCACAAGATAAAGGAGCTTGACGGTTTCGGGGAGAAAAGCGAGAATCAGATAGCTGAAAGCCTGAACCTCATAGAGGGCAACCGCGGCAGGATACTTCTTGGAGAGGCACTCCCGGTCGCTGAGAGCATGGTGAAGGAGCTGCTCTCCGGAGCTCCTGTAGAAAAGGCATTCATAGCCGGATCCATATCAAGGATGCGTGAGACTGTGGGCGACATAGATCTGCTAGTGACCTCTAAGAAGCCAGAAGAGGTTATGGGCTTCTTTACAAAGATGAAGGGAGTAACAAGAACGATAGTGAGCGGCCCCACAAAGGCGACGGTGTGGCTCGATATAGGCATAAGCTGCGACCTGCGCGTCATAGATGAGGGAAGCTTCGGCGCAGCGCAGCAGTATTTTGTAGGCAGCAAGGCGCACAACATAGCTGTAAGGAAGATAGCGATAAAGGAGGGTTACAAGCTCAACGAATATGGACTGTTCGACAAGTCGGGGAAGCAGGTAGAAGGTTCGGATGAAGCGCGCATATACTCAACACTTGGAATGCAGCATGTCCCATACGAGATGCGGGAGAACCGCGGTGAGATAGAGCTAGCCCAGAAGCACAAGATACCCAGATTAGTCGAGAGAAAGGACATTCGCGGCGACCTTCACACCCACACAAAGGAAACGGACGGAACGAGCACAATAGAGGAGATGGCGCAGGCAGCTATAGCAATCGGATACGAATATTTCGCCACGACAAACCACACCAAAAGCCTAAGGATAGCGCACGGCATGGACGAATCAGGTTTCAGGAAGTTTTTTTCGAAGGTGGATTTGCTCAATGAAAAGCTGGACGGCAGGATACGCATACTCAAGGGCGCTGAAGTCGACATACTAAAGGACGGAAGCCTGGACCTCGGGGACAAGCTTCTTGACGAGATGGACTGCGTTGTTGCTGCGGTGCATTCGTCAACCAATATGGCCTCTGATGAAATGACAAAAAGAGTGGAGAAGGCGCTGAGAAGCGGCATGGTCAACATACTCGCCCACCCGACCGGGAGGCTGATAAACGAGAGGGAAGCCTATGCAATAGACCTTGACACCATAGCTCAGGCAGCAAAGGACAACAGCGTAGCCCTAGAGATAAACTCATTCATCAGCAGGCTGGACCTTAACGACACCAACATACTCTCGACTTCGAAGTATGGCCCGATGTACTCGATAGACACTGACGCGCACAGCACTCAGCATCTTGAGATGATGCGCTACGGGATAGGTACCGCAAGGCGCGGCTGGCTGCAGAGTGGTTCAGTGCTGAATTCGTTGAGGTTCAAGGACCTCATGCGCTTCCTTAAAAGGTAAACGCTGCAAGGCGCTCACATTTTTAAGCATTCCGTATGTATTATGCTAATTTGTCCGATGCGGCAAAATTGGTGGGGTTGGAGTGGTCGAGACTACAATAAGAAAACCAATATTCAGCGAGAGCAGCGTTCCGGCGAACGCGGAATTCGAGGGAAATGTTACATTGGAGCAGGCAATGGCGATAGGCCTCGCGGACAGGAACAACTGGAGATTCAACTCAAAGTTCGAGGCGAGCGTGGCAGTAGCGCTTGACTTTTTCGGCATGCCATTCTCATTCCACGAAAAGAGCTTTAGCATAACATCAGGAGGCAGGACGATAAGCTACTCTCCCGACTTCGTCGTCGCGAACCGGGACGGCACAAATGTCCTTCTCGAGCCGCACGGGAGCAAGTACATAGACAAGCGCTTCCTGTCGAAGATGAAGGCGTTCATGTCCTCGCCGTTCAGCGGAGAATACTACACCATACTGCTGGTCGATGTGGATCCGTCAAAGCCAAACAGGCTCTACAGGGAGCTGGAGAAGAACGGATACGCGCTTGAGCAGATATGCGACGAGTTATGGTGCCTGCCATACAAAGCCAGTGCAAAAGAGGATTCTAGGGGATACAGGACCAACATATACACATTGCTCAGGAAACTTAAGGAAGACGAGCCTATAGCCCAGCACGAACGTTCAAGGATTCGCGCAAGGCACGAATGATAGAAGCAGAAAATGCGAATATGCAAAGAGATCCAGTGCATGTATCCCTTTGTCATATCCGGATGCAGATTTATCCTGTGAGGGTTCCTCCCATAATCTTCGCCATCGTAGATTCTACATATGCGCGCATATCAGGGCAACACCGCTCTTAGTCAGGCGCACTGTTTCCCTTGCAATGCCTCACGGCGGCACGCCAGAAGCAACCTTTTTTATAGTTTTTCATGCAGATTAGTATTGCATTTTATAAAGCGAGTGTTTACTATGGCTAGACTTAGGCCCGCAAGGACGAGCAGGGATCCTTTCATGACGCCAGCTTGGGCGAGGTATTCGCTCAGGAAGCCGAGAAAGAACTACGTCAGGGCTCTGCCGCACAGGAGCATACTTGTGTTCAACATGGGAGTCCAGAACGGCAGCTACGAGATGACTGCGACGCTTCATACAGATACGCCAATACAGCTTAGGTCCAACGCTCTTGAGTCTGCAAGGCAGATGGCCAACAAGTACCTTGAGGCTAACATTCCTAACGCTTATTCCTTCAAGGTCCTGGTATACCCGCATAACGTCATAAGGGAGCATAAGATGGCTACGGGGGCAGGAGCAGACAGAATCTCCCAGGGAATGAGCCACGCCTTCGGGAAGCCAGTGGCAGTTGCTGCAAGGCTAGTGAAGAATCAGCCGCTAATGGTAATAAAGACCTCAGGAAGCAACAGGAAGGTGGTGCAGGAGGCTTTCAAGCGCGCAGCTGCGAAGCTCTCAGGCAGCTACAGCGTGAAGTTCAGCATGTGATCTTCTACATCTTGTTTTAAATATCTGGCAATACATATTAGCACCTGCAGGCGGTACTTAAGATGAGAATCCTTATACAATTCCCAGAAGGGCTCAAAGACAGGGCTCTGCATCATGCCAAGATGCTCGAGAGCGAGGGCAATGACGTGCTCATATCAGCATCGCCAACCTTCGGCGCGTGCGACCTGGCACTGGACGAGGCAAGGGACCTGAAGGCTGACAAGCTGATACATTTCGGCCACGCCGAGTTCCACAAGGTGGATTTCAACGTCGAATACATACCCTACGAGATTGATGCTCCATTGGGCATACTGGAGGATTCGCTTCCTTACATGAAAGACTTCAGAACAATAGGGCTGGTCACCACGGTGCAGCACCTTCACCAGCTCAAAAGCGTAAAGGAGTTCTTCGAGTCGCATGGCAAGGAAGTGCTCATAGGAAAGCCGTACGGTTTTGCCAAGCATCCCGGGCAGATACTTGGCTGCGATATAGGCAGCTCTGCAAGCGTTGACAGGCTTGTCGATGCGCATGTCTACTTTGGCGGGGGAATATTCCATCCTCTCGGTGCGGTGCTCAACACAAAGAAGCCTTTCATAGCCATAGAGCCGTTCCAGGGCTCTGTGGAGCGCATGGACCATTACAGGGAAGAATACAGGAAGAAGCGCAACGGCAAGCTGCTTTCATCGATAGATGCCAAAAAGGTCGGCATACTCGTTACTACTAAAAACGGTCAGAGCAACATGCCAATGGCAGAGCTCATCAAGCGTAAGGTAGAGTCCCAGGGCATGGAAGCAGGCATTCTCGTGGCAAACACGTTCGATTTCGACTCTATAAACAATATGATGGAGTTCGACGTCCTTGTGAACACAGCTTGCCCAAGAATAGCAGTTGACGATACAGACCGCACCAGGAAGCCGCTTCTCAGCGCCAACGAACTCATGGAGCTGCTAAGGATGAAGAAGGAGCTGGAAGCGATGCATAACGCTAAGGCCTGACTATTTATATACGGAGCCGAAGGCTACGTCACCTTTATCGTCACAGTGGCGAATCTCGAATATTGTGGCACTCCTCCAGGCGTGGTGTTGTACTCAATATAGAGTGCTCCGCTGAACGGCGTGTTGAGCGGCACTGCCCCATTCACATTGAGCGGTTCGCCATTGCTACTATAGCATTCCACCCCAACGTCCGGTGTTGTCTCCCCACTCGTGTACGCCCCAGTTGTTATTGTATTGGCGCCATATGTTTCGCTGAAAACCTGGTTCGCCGTCAGCGGCGATGGAGAGGTAATTGGCGTACTTACTAGATACTCTATCCCCAGGAACACGATTGTGCTTAATTCATAAGGCATCCCGCTCGAATTGGTTGTCGCTGCGCATGCAATGCGAGGTGCATATATCGTAGATCCAGTGTTCTGGCCGAAAGTAAATGAGATTACGCCAGCGGTGTTCATAACCGGGTTTGTGCACGTGTATCCCGAGGATGCTACGCAGCTTGTTCCGAGCAGCGATGCGCCACTCTCCCAGTGCGAACAGTGCCGCCAAGACCACAGCTATGATGAGTATGGCCCATCCGTAGGTCATCAGGTATTCCATAGCGCTTTGCGCTTTGAAAGAACCTACCATTCTACCACAAATACCAATTCAACTATAAAGCTATAATAGATACGTGGCGATGAGCCTCAATTTGTGTCTGCCGTTTACGGCGCCCTAGCTATGTGTGTATTAAAACAATAAAAAAAAGAAAAAGAAGAAAAGGCTACGCGATTACGTAGTCTTTATCGTCAGCGTTGCGAACTTCGAATACTGGTTCGGCGTTCCTCCAGACACTGTCGAATATGCCAGGTAGAGCGATCCGCTGAACGCTGTTCCAAGTGGTGCAGGCGAACCTGTAGATCCTATAGGTGCTCCTGTTGTGGAGTAGCACTCAGTCGAAACTCCAGAGAATGTCTGTCCACTCGTTGCAGTCGTCGCAATAAGGCTGTACTGGTCCGGCAGGCCATTACTTGCTGCTACTGTGTTGTACGTAATGGAGTTAAAGAACGGCAGTCCTGTCGAGTTGGACGTTGCAGCGCATGCAAAGTTCAGGTCATACAGGGTCACGCCAGTGCTCTGTCCGAAGTTGATTGTCAGTATTCCCGCGGTGTTCATAACCGGGTTTGTGCACGTGTATCCCGAGGATGCTACGCAGCTTGTTCCGAGCAGCGATGCGCCACTGAATACTCCCAGTGCGAACAGTGCCGCCAAGACCACAGCTATGATGAGTATGGCCCATCCGTAGGTCATCAGGTATTCCATAGCGCTTTGCGCTTTGAAACCTTTCTCTCTCCTTCCAAACATATGTATCACTGAGTTCTATATTAAAAAATAAGATATAAAAAGCTTTCCTCGTCGTGCCCCTAATTCTGCGAGAGATTTCCGACGACAAAAATTGCATGGAAAGCAATTAATACCTTTAGGCACTATATACATCATGCAAACCAAATTCGTCGTTGTCCTTGGATCCCTAATGAGCGGAATGGGAAAGGGAATAGTAACTTCTTCTATACTAAAGATAATGGAGCTGAACGGGCTGAAGGCGCTTCCTGTGAAGTTCGACGGCTACCTCAACTACGATTGCGGCACTATGAATCCGTACAGGCACGGCGAGGTCTTCGTACTTGACGATGGGAGCGAGGTGGACATGGACTTCGGCATGTACGAGCGCTTCATGAACAGGAGCCTCACTGGCAAGCTTTCAATAACGGGCGGCAAGGTTTTCAGCAGCATAATAGAGAAGGAGCGCAGGGGCGACTATCTGGGCGAAGACGTGCAGATGATACCGCATACTATAAATAATATACTTGAAAGGCTCAGGGCCATAAGTGAGAGCGAAAAGCCAAATGTGCTGGTCATAGAGGTCGGAGGCACAGTGGGCGACATAGAAAATAGTTACTTCATAGAGGCGATGCGCCAGCTCTCACTCCTGGAGAAGGTCGTATTTGTCAATCTTACCTACATACCAAAGATAGATGTGGTAGGCGAGCAGAAAACCAAGCCAACTCAGATAGCCTTCCGCATGCTGATGAGCGCTGGCATAAAGCCGGACTTCATAGTTGCACGCTCTGCAGAGCCGCTTGAGCGTTCTGCGAAGCGCAAGATATCAATGTTTACGAGCGTGACCGAAGACAGGGTGATAGACGACTCGACTAGCGATACGATATACTCCGTACCTATACACTTCATAGAGCAAGGTTTCGACAGGCTGCTTCTTAAAGATCTAGGCATAAATGCAAGCCTCTCAAAGAAGAAATTTGAAGCCTATAAGAAAAGGCTTTCGGGAAAGGCGTCTCCCGGGCCAAAGATAGCCATAGTTGGTAAGTATGTGGAGCTGAAGGATTCGTATGCCAGCGTGAAGGAGGCGCTGGTTCACAGCGGCCTATCGCTAAATGTTTCGCCAGAGCTTCACTGGATAGAATCTGCAGACATATCAGAAGGCAATGTCGCAGAAGCCCTTTCAGGTATGGACGGCGTGATAGTTCCTGGCGGTTTTGGCAGCCGCGGCATAGAAGGCATGATAACAGCCATACGCCACGCGCGCGAGAACAGTATACCTTTTCTGGGACTATGTTTGGGTATGCAAACAATGGCGATAGAGTTCGCGCGTAATGTGTGCGATCTCAAAGGCGCAAACTCGTCGGAATTTGATCACAGCGCTAAGCACAAGGTGGTCTACATAATGCCATCCCAGAAAGGGGCAAAGAAAAAGGGAGGCACTATGCGCCTCGGCGCGTGGGAGTGTGTAATCCCATCCAAGTCTAGCACTGCGTACAAAGCGTATCGCTCATCCAGGATAAGCGAAAGGCACAGGCACAGATACGAGATAAACAACAAGTACATAAAGGTTTTCGAGAGGAAAGGCCTTATTCCATCCGGGAAGAGCGCTGACGGAAGGCTTGTTGAGATGCTTGAATGGAGGAACAGCTTCGGCATAGGTACGCAGGCTCACCCAGAGCTCAAGTCGCGCCTCGAGTCCCCCGCGCCGCTTTTCGTGGCTTTCCTGTCCGCCGCGCAGAAGCACTCAAGGAACTCCTAGCGAGCTTCAGTATGATCTTTGCAGCATCACCGCTGCCAAAAGAAGAAAAATGTCTTACCGCGTTTGCTGACATCTTGGCCAAGCGCTGCTTTCCTCCCTTGCGAATGAGGCTGTACAACGCCTCGACAAACGCCTTTTCGTCTCCCTCCTTGACAAGGAACCCAGAGTATCCATCCTTCACCGCCTCGACAAGCCCGCCGTTGGCGAATGCCACGGTAGGGAGGCCGCAGGACTCCGCTTCCAAAACGCTGATTCCCAACCCCTCTATCCTGCTTGCAGTGACAAAAACCCAGGCTTTTGAAAGTTCAACCGCCTTCTTACTCTCTGCCAAGAATCCGGTGAATCTTATGCTGTTTTCAAGCCCCAGCCTGGTGCTAAGAGATTCAAGTTTTGTCCTTTCAGGGCCTTCTCCAACTATAACAAACTCGGCGTTTGGAACTTTTCTTCTAAGACTGGCGAACATCCTTATCAGCATGTCAACCCTTTTGTACTTCACCAGCCTGCATACTGATATGATTGTCGGCTTCCTGCTCTTTGCTGCTCTATGCCCTGCTACTGCAGCAATATGCCCTTTTATCAAACGGATGGAATTGCCAGATACGCCTAAATTCTCCAACTGGCTCCTCACGAAATTTGAATTAACTAGGAAAACAGAGCCTTTGTAGAGCGAAGGTATCGCCTTTTCCGCAGCGTACGCCACTAGCGCTTTGGGAGGGCTAGCCGTCCTAAAGGCCTCCATTCCCATCACATGGTGAACGATAAGGAATATTTTTCTTCTGTCAAAAACAAGGCTAGAGAAGAAGGGCACGCTGCTAACGCTTTCTACAACCGCATCATACCTCCTCCTGTGCTTTAGCATATGCGCAATTGCCCAGAAGTACACTGTGTTCACGCTGCCTCTCCTGATAATCTCCAAGTTCTTATCATTCTCGTGAGCGCTTCCTGATCCCCTGGAAGTGAATAGTGTAACTTCGCACTGCTTCGCCAACTCATCCGCCAACCTACCAACAAATTCTTCCGCTCCGCCGTAGCTTCTGTCGGTCTTGTCCCTCCAGTTCAGCAACAATATCCTTATGCTACCACCTGTCTATCCTTTTGTAAACGTGGCGCACAACTCTCCTGGGGAAAAGCTTTATGAACCTGGATTTGTACACCCTGAACCCAAGTGCCGCCACAAGCATCTGTGGCGAGTTCCTCAGTATGCGTATGCTCGTGCCATCGTTCATCTGCCTGTACCTGACTCCCTCCTCAACAACCTTGTAACCTTTTATCTTGAGTTCATAAAGCAGGTTTATGTCGAAGCTCATCCCGTTTATGTCTACCAGCCTTATCACCTTGCCGAGCGCCTCCGACTTGAAGACCTTGGCACCGCACTGTGTATCCTTGAAACCTACCCTAAAGAGCAGCCTCACTAGCACATTGTAAGCCCTGCTCGCAACCTTCCTCCAGAGTCCTATGCGCCCCTCAATGCTTCCACCATTGGAATATCTTGAAGCTATTACTCCAGCTATCCCCTTTGATGCTGCGAGCCGTTTCAGCAGCTTGCCAAATTCTTTTGCCGTAACTGCATCGTCAGCGTCGGCAAATCCTACGACGCATTTTCCGGACCGCGCCATAGCGTAGCGGAATCCCCTCATTATGGCGCCTCCCTTGCCTGACCCAATTTCGGCCTTGAGAAGTGTTATGTTGCCGTTGAGCTCACCGAAATTCCTCACTATGTCATCAGTACCATCGTTGCTCTCCGATACAACAACTATCCTTACCCTACCCAAATCGGACTTCAGTTTGGAATAATCAGCAAGCGTCCTGGCTATCCTGCCCGCCTCGTTCCTAGCAGGGATGATTACGTATACCTCCATCCTGTAATTACCTCAACAGTGTGTCCTATAAATCGTTATGTTGTCGTTGAGCATGCTGTCATGTGCCCTGTATACCACTGAGAAATTCGAGTTGTCGAACGGCTTCCCAGATGAAGAGTTGCTGGATTGCAAGTATACGTATGATACGTTGTACTCCTCTATTGCCGAGCAGCTGCCACCAGATATTATTTTCGAGTTGGCGGCTTCGAGCTTCTGCGGTGGAACAGTCACTATCCCACCAACGTACATCGCTATTGATATTATGGTCTGCCTTGATCCAAGAGTTGAAACTACAGGGTTGAACGTGTTGTAATCACTTACTGCGAATACCGCCCCTTCAGGGGTGTTGTTTGCTATGAATGATGCGGCAGACATTTCTGCAGGGGATTCAAGAAGCTGTACGTTGTGCAGGTCGTCGAAGTACACGACGAAAAGTGCGTTGAAGCATATCACTACAAGCATTGCTATCACAGCTGCTTTGCCTATCCTGTTAGACTTCCAAAGCTTGTAGAGCAGCTCTGATGACAGTATTGCCAGGATGAAAAATACGTATAGGAATACTTCGTTCTCGTCTCCTGGGTTTGGCGTTATCGATATGAATGTTATGAGCACCCAGAGCGCCATGAAAGGCACGAAAAGCAGCCTCTCCTTTTTCTTCGCGTACGCGAGCCCTATGATGCCTATCACTGCCGGGAGGCCTACCACCTCTATCCAGAAAAAGAGTATGTTGCCAGAAGTTGCCAGCGCGGTAAGCAAGGCGTTGTGCATGTGTATTACAAAACCGCCCCAATTTTGGTAGAACCAGTTCAGCCCCTTTGGCTGCGCATCTATGTAAAGCATCTGCGGAATTCCAATCACGAGTGCAGCAGCCGCGGCCACTGCGCTATTAGTCGCAGCAATAATCTTCTTTTTTGAAGTGATCAAGTACACCGCTATTGAGAAAACCGCCAGGACGCCAACAACTACAAGCGTGAGCGGGTGTATCAGCGGCAGCATGCCAATCAGAATGCCTATGAAAGCTGCCTCCTTCTTGCTCATTGCTTTTTTCTCGTACACGAAGATGTAGAGCAGGTATATGACCGCGAACCCTATCGGTAGACCGAGCATAAAGTCGCGCTGCGCTATCAGCATCGTGTTTATCACCGATACCCAGTAAGTTATGAAATCGGTAGAGACGTACACTGCTGCATTTACTCCGGAGAGTATGCCTGTCGTAGCTGGTGGAGTGAGAAGGTGTATTGGGAAAAGCAATTTGGACAGGGTGCCCTTGAACGGGTAGTCCAAAAGCTGAACGAAGCCTGTCCCGCCAAACCATAGTATCACTGTGGCCATCACGGCCTTAAGCTCGCTTCCAGTTATCCTGTAGGCGATCAGGACTGAGAGGCATACGAACGAGAACACCATGAGCTGCTCAGGAACAGCAAGCGCAGCATTGATGCCAAGCCCGTATTTCATCATCATGGAAACGAAGAAGTCGTAGATGAACGGGAATACGTTGTTGGCGCCGTACGCGAAGTACAGCTTTGGCGGCCAGCTGGAATACAGCAGCGAATTGCCTATCCCTATGTGGTACATCGTATCTGAGCACCCTGGGCCTTCGCAGTAAAACGTATGCCCTACAATGAAAACTGACACGAGGAACAAAGTGCCTATTATTGCGTAGAGCACAAGAAGGTATATGCCAAGCATGAATGGCAGGCCCGCTCCCTTTCCGGCTAAATGCTTCCTTAGCTTCCTGGCGCTCAATCCAGTTTTCTGTACTACCGCAATAACCGCTATCGCGGCGAGTACTGCAGCAGCTGCATATATTGTCGCTATCGTGACCCTGCCATAGAGAAAGTAGAACAGCAGCTCCAAGAAGGCGAATGCCGCTACCCCAAAAGGAATTCCGAATGAAATCCTGAGGAGCGCGGAGTCGGCGAATTCGAGCCTTGAAACGATGCTCACGCCAAAAACTACTGAAACGGCCAATACAAGCAAAGCGGCTATCAAACCAAAGCACCATGCACGGGAATATTAATATCCTTTTCAGGACAAATTATGTAATGTTAACACTGGCACTTTATTTAACATTTGGGTGAGACACTGCCAAAGAAGCTGCTCGTCGAATTTCTCAAGGACATGTCAAACGACTACGCCTTCGCGATAGCAACTGTAGTTATAATCCTGCTTGTGATCGTTTTGGTTATTGTCTATCTTGGATATCCTTCAGCATCTGCGCACAGAGGCGCCTCCCCGAGCTCGCTTCCAAAATTCGAGTTTACCCAGTATTCGATTCTTAAGAACCTCACCTACATAGACCTGTATTCGTTCTCCACGCACAAGCTAGTGACGCAAGTGCCAGTCATATCGATTTCATCGATAAACGCGTCTTTGAGCAGCGCGTCTGCAACTCCTGGGAAAAAGATACGTGTAGCGATAGTGTACAACGGGACCTTCAACTTCAACAACTACAACGTCAGCGCGTTTCTCAACAAGACCGTCAACATATATTACTATGGCTATTACAGCAACGGCTCTGATACCATGTACGTTCCCGGCAGCGAGCCAAATTCGACAAAGTACTTCACAAGCGTGGGCAACTCCAACATAATAACACCTCCTGGAGCGTCCTCAAGCTCCGAAATGGAGCTTGTGCTCAATATAACCCCGACGCAGAACGCCACTGGAAAAAACTGGAACATATGCGGCGGCGTATTTCTCGCCTTCAAGAATGACAGCTCCTGGGTATCCTCCTTCACCAATTTCACATACCACCGCATCGATGTGTCGAACTCGACAATATTTAACAAGATATCAAAAAGCTGCGCAGAGGTCAAAGTCACATGATTGATAAATTCCTGAAGAGCGGCACAAAGGAGAACAAGGCGCTAGTGCTGGTGCTGCTTGTCGCCATACTCGCGAATGCTGCCATATATGCTTTTACCCATGCAGAAGGGCCAAGCGGCTATGCTGACGATCCGAACTACACCTATCTTGCGAGCAGCGTGCTAAACGGCGCATACCAGCTCAATCCAGGTTACATATTTTCGCTCAGGCCTGGTCAGTTCCTGCCCATAACATTTTTTTACGCACTGTTCGGCGTCACCAATCTGACATCAACACTCTGGGACATAACGGGATACCTTGGCGGCATACTGGCAACTTTCCTGATTGTAAAAGAGCTTTATGGGAACAAGGCAGCCCTGCTCTCTGCATACCTGCTTAGCGTCTTCCCCCTTCTCACAAAGTACGCGGTGAATACCGAGGAGGATGTACCTCTGATGTTTATCGGCGCTCTCGCGCTTCTATTCTTCATATACGCAGAGAGGCGCAACAAGAAGTACTGGTACTTCGCCAGCGGCGCGATGCTGCCATTTGCATGGTTCATAAGCTACGAGGCCGGAGTTGTGATAGCGTTCATGCTCCTTCTGGCCATCGTAGAGCTGCTCAGGAAAAGGATACTAATCGACAGGACAAGCATATTTTTCGTATACGGCATCGTGATACTGCTTCTCATATCTTTCATATACAGTGCCTCTGCAATAGGAAAGCCGTTCGCATTCATAACGTCCAACAACAGGTTCTACAGCGCTGTCGGAGCCCGCATCAACGGCCTTCCCACTATACCTACCACCAACGTCAATTTTGATTATTATATACAGGAGATGTTCCAGTACCAGATAGCCACGCGGCTGCTGCAGCCGGGAAGCCTTAGCGGCAAACTGTCAAACCTTGTAGACATGTTCACCCTTATGCCGCAGAATTACGAATACGGGGTGTACTTCTATATGGTCATTCCGGCAATCGCCGCCTTGCTAATACTCAGGGAAAAGCGCTCGATCCTGCTTCTCTCCGCGTTTGCCTTCTTTTTCCTCTTCCTAGAGTTTGGGCCGATGCATGTCGGGATAACGCTAAGCCCGCTGGCGTTCCAGTACGTGTTCGCGTATAGGCTCCACCGCTTTTTCATGGTTTTAGCTCCCGCCATGGCTGGGATAATAGGCATAGCTCTCGCGAAGGCGCTGGAGGTCAAGAACAGGTATCTTCTCAGTGCTGACTTAGTGCTAGTGCTGTTGCTGCTGGCATTTCTTTATTGGAACAACTCGCTCATAAGCTACTCGTATTACTGGTGGCAGATGTATCCAGAGCAGATAGTAATGCAGGCTGCCAATTTCCTGCGCTACAACGTCACAGGGACTCCGCTCGTCTACCTGGAGGCGTACTGGCACAATACGACGATAACATATACCGGCGCACTATTTCCCACATATTTTGGCGACCCCTCAACATCGCGTGTAATATTTGACATAACAAACACTACGCCATGCTCCCAATTCCTCCCTGACAATTACGTAGTATGGTCCGGTCCTCCGAAATGCAGCGAATGGACTAACGTGCTCAACATAACAATACCAAAGGATGCACCTAGCTACTACGTCGAGTACGAGACGCCGACGCTTATTTATAGGCCGACGAACGTATACTACATCAAGTAGGCGATATCCGATGGTGAATTACCATATTGTGTTTTTCTCAATGCTTCTGTCAATTGCGCTGCTAGGCGTATCGCATGCGGGAACGCAATCGCCCCAGTGCGGCATATACATAAACCAATCAAACGAGTATGTATCGCTTGCAAATGGCGCTTGCCCATCCTATTTTGTGTCATTTGCGCCAGGAACCTCGTACAGCAAGGCAGTATGCTCGAGCCAAAATCCCACGATAAGCAGTGTGGTTTTCGGACAAAGCACATACAACGATACTCTGGCAAACTGCACATTCTCCGGCGCTACAATAACCTCGATGAACGGTTCATACGACAACATCCTCTCCCCGAGCGGATCGTATTCCTTCGCATTCCAGAGCAACAACTCCAATGTGGCTTTGGGCTACTATTTTACATTTGTGCCAAGGAATAGCTCTGGCGTGATTGGCTATCAGGGATTTGCTTCGGTAGTCCCATATTCTTTGGATCAGATAGGGGGCGGGCAGATAAACTCCCAGGGCGACAATCTTTCCTCAATAATAACGCTCGCACGCAAAAGCAACTACACGCTTCCGAGGTTCGGTTATTACGCACCGACAAACAGCACCGGCAACATTACCTTTGCCCTTGAAGCAGAGCAGGTGGGCAAATACGGGAACATCAGTTACAATCCCTACTGGCTTGTGGACCCGTTCTGGGGGCACGACATCCTGACGTTCAGGAAGTTTAACATTACTGCGGATTACAGGTACACCCCTACATTCATAGCTCCGTATCACGAAGAGGAAGACATACAGCTTCCAGATAACACTAACGTCTACTGGAACTTTACAATAAGGACATACAGCAACCCCCCATCAGATTATCTCAAGTTCGTCAGTGGCTATCAGGTAGATCCGAACAATACGGTGATGCATATCGCATACAACGTGTCGAACGGCACCATACGCTACGACAGGGGCGTGCAGAAGCCCGGCGTGCACGAGTTCATAGGCGTTCTCAAGGCTCCATCGATAGGCGAGCAGGACAACTCCACTACCGACACGTATTCGGTAGGGATATCATACTGCACTTACCAGATGCCTGGCATAACAATTCCTGGCTACTACACGTTTTCGAGAAGCGGCATATACAGGCTCAGGACATTCTGGCCGACGAACGACCTGTGCCCAGTGGCGCTGCAGATACAGGACCATAATACTGTAATAAACTGCGGCGGCGGGAGCATCAACTCAACTAACATTAGCATAATGCTCCAGGGCTCTAACTACGTCGAGCTCGACAACTGCAGGCTGTACGGCAACGCTATACAGGCAAGCTATTCAAGAAACATATACCTTAACAACTCTGTCGTTGCTGCCAACAATGACTCCAACATAGCGCTCAATCTCAGCAATTCCAGCCTCTTCCTTAACAACGACAGCTTTATCGGGTATGCAAGGCCTTCGTTGCTGAGGAACTCCACAGTCGTGAACAAGAGCATAACAGTCATTGCGCCTAGCGTCACTACGACGATCAAGCAGATGCCCGTCAACCGCACGGTATACGCATTTTCGCAGGCAGAGCCAACATCATCGCGCACATATTACATCACGCTTGCATTCGTCATAATAGCGGTAATGGCTTATCTTGCGTACTCGGCTGCTGCTCGCCGCATCTCTCGCGGCTAAAGCTTGTAGCCTATTTTTCTGAGCAGCTCCATGCGCTCCTTCCTGTCATCATCTCCCTCGACTCCAAGCGGCTGCTCTCCGTCGACTATTCCAACAATCGCCCTTCCCTTTGCTGTCTTAACAACTGCTACCTGAATTGGGTTTGCCGTTGCACACATTACCCTGGATACCTCGTCAACCGCCTTTATCCTGTTTGCGACGTTTATCGGGTATGCGTCCTTCATTAGTATTATGAAAGAATGCCCTGCTCCCACTGCCATGGCATTCTTCTCGGCAAGTTTCCTAAGCGATTCGTCATTTCCCTCGCTTCTCACTAGCCTCTTGCCGCTCGCCTCGCAGAATGCGATCCCGAACCGCACCTTCGGCACCGAAGAGGCTACCGCCTCGTACAGATCCTCGACGCTCTTTATGAATCCTGCGTGCCCTATTATCGCCTGCGTCTCGCTGTCCTTCTCAATGTCCACGATCTCAAAATCCATCAATACCACCATTGTCTTGTATTTTTATCACGACCAGTTCCTCGAAGAAAAACTTCTTACGGCCTACTATAGTTGCGCCATGAGCTGCCATATCACGCTCGTAGCCATTCATGCTGCTCTCGAGCAGCAGCGCGATTCCTCCAAAATTAAGGTGTTTCCGGTAGCCACCCAGAAATCTGTCTATAAGCTCCCTCCCGGAGGCCCCGCCTTCAAGGCTTGCGTCATCCCCGGCAAGCTCTGTCTCGCTGTCGCTTATGAGGTAAGGGGGGTTGAATATTATCGTATCAAAGCTGCCATGTATGCTGCCGAACATATCCGACCTTACGAAATCGCCGCTAACTCCGTTGGCCGCCGCATTGGCCTTTGCGCAGTCAAGCGCCCTCTGATTTATGTCGGAAAAAGTAACATTGCAACCATTCAGCGCTGCAGCTATGCCCTGTATGCCGCTCCCAGTGCCTAAGTCCAGCGCCTTTCCCGCTGCATATTTTTCAACCGCCTCCTCAAGCAGGAAGGAATCCTCACGAGGCTCGTATACCCCCGCGCAAGCATTTATCGCGCCGATACGCCTTTCCTCCATAACATCATCCTGTCAAAGCATGCGGTCCTTCCTGAACGTTCTTATGCTAACATAGAATAGGGCTAGGGACATCGCTGCAAGAATCAGTATCACGTATGCGAAGAACGTGACTGTCAGCGAAGCAAGCCCGAGTATCGATATGAATGGCATTATCAGGACTGGCAATATTATAAGCGTGCTGATCTGCTGCGACTCCTTTACGCCTCTGACATGCGATGACACCAGCACCACTATCCCTATAGTCACTATTGCCAGGAACGGCGATGTGAGTATCATCATCAGCCAAGCAGCGGTGGGCAGTATGTATTCATGGAAGCTGCCCATGGCAAAAGTGTTTGTCACGGTGCCATATATTGCGAAGACCGCCACAGTAAGTATTATTGTCGGTATGAAAGACGCCATTATCTTTCCCAGGAGGAGCTCGGATTTCTTTACAGGGGTAGCAAGAAGCGCCTCTGCCGTCTTTCTTTCTTTCTCGCCCGCAAAGCTGTCAGCTGAAATCACCGAAGATGTCAATATGGGCATCGTAAGAAATATCGGGCCAAGGACGTTTATCGCGAAATATCTCATGAATGTTGCTGCGTTAGCGCCCTGCAGTATCGGCGGTGCGCTCGGCAGCGAAGATATCCTGGCTATCACCGACGGCGCAGCGTATATGGTAACGTAGAAAGTAAGCACAGGTAGCACTATTGCGAAGAACAAAGGCACGGCAAGCATGGGCCCGTATATCGATACGCTGCTGAAAACCTCGCGCATGTCCTTGACCGCTATAGCCCACGCATTCCTGAAGTCCATCATCGTTCACCATCAAGCGACATCTTCTCTATGAGCGGCTCGGTGTAGTCTATCCCTGCTATCTCGGCACCTGCATCCAGCAGCTCCCTTATGATCATGTTAATGTCTTTTGATGAGGATATGTGCACCTTTATGTAAGTCGCCCTGCTCCCGTTGGTGGATTCAAGCCCGGTAATCTTGGAGAGCTTGGCGGAGCTTATCTGCCTGGCCAGCCTTACGTTAATGTAGGAATCTTTCAGCATGCTTTTGTAGAGGCTTGCGCTGTCCGTGCTTGCCACTATCCTGCCCTTCTTTATAACGAATATGTCCGAGTTGAACCTAGTCACTTCGTCTATCTTCTGCGTCACGAACAGCACCGTCGCGCCCTCCCTCTCTCTTCTGAGAAGGTATTTGCGTATTCTCTCAGAAGCGTTAGCATCAAGGAAGGCTGTAGGCTCGTCAAGCAGTATTATTGAAGGGTTGTTTATTGTGGCCCTGCAGAACGCGACCTTCTGCTTTGTTCCGCGGCTCAGAGTGAAAACCTTGGAATCGATGTAGTTGTAGGCGTCCAGCTCCTTCAGTACTGCTGAAGCCCTCTCTATTATTTCGCTGTCCTTCAGCCCGTACAGCCTCCCGAAGAATTTTAGGTTGTCCCTTACGCTGAGATAATCATAGAGCGCGTAGTTGTCCGAGAGAAGTGCAAGCTTCATGTGCACTGCGTCATCAAGATATGGATCTATGCCATCCACCATGACAGTGCCTGAATCCACCTTGTACAGCCCGTCTATGCATCTAAGCAGCGTGCTCTTCCCTGCGCCGTTCGCGCCGAGTATTATGCTCATGCCTTTCTTCAGCTTGAGGTCTACGCCGTCGAGCGCGGAAACTTTTCCGAACTTCTTGGACACACCTTTGAGCAGTATTGACTCTCGCATGATTACAATTCCCACTAGCCCATATTTAAAATATTCGCAAAAGCAGAAGTGCCAAACAGCAATATGCTTTCCCACCAGATGGCAGTACACACATATCGTGAGCAGGCTTAGCTTCCGAGTTCGGAAAGGGATCGGGCGTTGCCCTGCTCCTATTACCGTTTGGCAGTATTATTCTAACATCAA
>JAMCZI010000003.1 GCA_023485545.1 Candidatus Martarchaeota archaeon | reverse complement strand
GTCGCCGTGTATTATCCCTTTAACACCAGACATCTTTGCATATTCGCTGATCTCGGTGCCTAGCCGCCTGCCTTCTCCAAGCTCCCTTCCGATGATGCCTTCAAACTTGTACAGAGGGATGCCGATGACCTTGCCTCCGGTCGAAAGGCTGCGCTTTATCAGCTGCGACGCGGTGCCGGAGAACACTTTTGTAACATCTTTCGGGCTGCCCACGCCTGCCTTCCTTGACTTCAGCTCGGCCATTATTGCTACAAGGGCGAGCTGCCTCTTCACCTCGTTCTCTATGTATTCTGCTATTGCGCCGACCTCTTGCAGGCCTTTTATCTCGACCCTTGAGCCATCCTTTATCGAGACATTGACGTCCTGGCGTATCGAGCCTATGCCACGCTGCACCTTCCCAGTAAGCCGCAGCAGCGTCCCTATGTGGAGAGCTACATCCTTGGCTGCAGCAGGAGAGGGTATGTCAGGCGATGTATCTATTTCTATGAGCGGGACGCCAAGCCTGGATATGTCATACAGCGCATACTCGTCATTATTTTCGATTATGCCGCTTGATTCCTCCTCGAGCGATGCAAACGGTATTGCTATGCGCATGCCGTTCACTTTTATCTCACCATTCATGCCAACCATTATGGTGCGCTGGAATGCGCTGGTGTCGCTCCCGTCGACCACTTCCTTGCGCATTGGCTCAAGCTCGTCGAATATTTCCATGCCAAGGCCGCGCGCAACGGAGAGCGCTATCCCTATCGCTTCCCTGCTGACATCATGCGGCGGTTCCTCGTCCAATTCGACAAGGCATGATGTTCCTGAGGGCACGGCGTAGATAAACCTCCTCTTCTTCGACTCCTCAAATTTGGATGAGCGGTCTGTGGAGCCAAGCTCCCCGGCAACAGCGCGCTGCTGCCTTTCCACTTTCGCTATTTCAGTGTCTGAAGCGGATGCATTTGGGCAGGAGCAGAAAAGCTTGGTTGATGTCGCCAGGCGCTGGTGAATCTCCAGGCCGCACTTGAAACCTATGCTCTTGTAGTCGATTGGCATGATTACACCAGGAACTGGTCGTACCTTATCCTTTCGTTTATCTCGCCCACCAGATTCTTTCCGAGAAGTGAGGCGGCCTCTTCGCGCTTATGGTTCCCGAGAAGCCAGCCAAGCTTGACGAATGCGGTCTCAGGAGTCATGTCGCCGCAATGTATGGCACCTGCGTTTGAAAGAAGGCGTAGGTTCCTGTAGACGTTGCTGTTCGTCCTTCCGTATATGCACTGCGAGGCTATCCCGACAACTGCCCCGGAGTCAACGGCCGATTTAACCTTGGCAAGCCAGTTGAATTCCTTGTGGGGCGTCGATACGGGCAGATGGCCCAGCCCGGTGCCCTCCAGTATTATGCCCTTGTAGCCCTTGCCGGTGTAGAAGTCGAGCACTTCGGGATCTGAGTTTGGAAATATCTTGACAAGAGCGGTTTTCTCCTCGAAGCCCAGCTTGGGCTTGAAATTGTGCGGCTTTCCGGCAGCGGCGCGGAACGAGGCAGAATTATTGGGGCTTACCGCACCCTTCGAATCTATGAACGCAAGAGGCAGATCATTTATGGGCCTGAACGCATCCCTTCTTGAGGTATGCATCTTCCTGGCCTTGGTGCCGCGTATAAACATGCATTTGTCATCAGAACTTGATGCGTGCATGCATATGCCAACTTCGCCAATCCCTGATTTGGCTGCGTATGCAACTGAGCAGAACAGATTCATGAAGGCATCGCTGGAGCCCCTGTCGCTGCTCCTTTGCGCACCTGTGAGCACTACCGGTATGCCTATCCCTTCCAACATGAAGCTGAGCGCCGCGGAGGTGTAGTGCATCGTATCGGTGCCGTGGGTTATCACTACGCCTGCGCTTCCGGAATTTGCTGCTCGCGCCGCCTCTTCAGCAATGCTCTTCCATTCCAGATATGACATGTCCTCGCTGGCCATGCTCATGAGCGGCACAACATCCATGTCTGCAAGCTCTGATATCTCGGGCACCTCGTATAGGAGCTCCTCCGGCTTTGTCAACATGTAGACGCCGCCGGTCTTGTAATCCAGCCGGCTGCCTATCGTGCCGCCGGTATAAATCATTGTGACCTTAGGGAGGCCATGCCTGTTTTTGACGACAGCCTTAGGAAATGATATTGCGCCCTTGGAATGCGACACCAAGGATATATCGGAATTCTTGTATGATATCCCGAAATTGTATCCGTTGTCTAGCTTCACTACTAGCACGTCCCTGTCGCCTATTTCGGGCTTTGGCATAAGCTCGCCTTCTATCTCCCTGCCTTTGTAGGATATCAGTATCCTATCCCCTGGCTTTATGCCCTTTGACTCTAGCAGCGCAGCTAAGCCGTGCGAATAATTGGCATAATTCACGTCTCCTGAAGGTTGATTGCTGTTCCTGCTCATCGGTATCAGCGTGCGCTTACTTTGGCATGGCGCGCCAATACGGATTCGGTGTTCAAAGTTTATATGCCTTATTGAATATGCAGAAATGCATTTTTACAATTGAAGCCCGGACAAGTTTATTAGTGTATGCTGCGAATACTTTATTGACAAAAACAGGCGGGAGAAAAAATGCTGAAAGGGATCTTTGGCGGTGTGGGATACGAAGCGCCCAGCTTCCCGGAGGATATCGAATGGCTGAACACGGACGTGAAGCCTACGATTGAGGAGCTTAAAGGGCAGGTTGTGGTGCTTGACTTCTGGACATACTGCTGCATAAACTGCCTTCACATGATAGACACGCTCAGGGCTGTTGAAGAAGAGTATAGGGACAAGCCGGTATTCGTGATAGGGGTGCATTCTGCAAAATACCAGAACGAAAATGATAAGTTTAACGTGGAGGAAGCGATAAAGAGGTACAGGATAGGGCACCCGGTGATATTTGACAGCAAGATGCGGATGTGGAGGGAATATGGCGTCAACGCGTGGCCCACGCTGATTCTTATAGACCCTTCCGGAAAGGTTGCGCACAGGCACCCTGGGGAGATAGAGCCGAAGCAGCTTGGGGAGGCAATAGACTACCTCCTTAAGAAAGGGGGCAAGAGTGCCAATGCCACCCAGATAAAAACGAGGCACATGGACTTCGACAGCGGAAAAAGGCTGGCTTATCCTGGCAAAATAGCGTTCTCTCCAAACGGAAAGCAGATTGCCGTGAGCGATACTGCGAACAACAGGGTGGTAGTTGCTGAAGCGCGGAGCGGCAGGATTACAGATGTGATAGGCTCCGGTGCGGATGGGCTTCTCGATGGCGGATTCGACTCGTCGCGTCTTTCCTCTCCGCAGGGAATGGCGTGGTCAGGCGAAAACTCATTGTATGTAGCAGACACGGGCAACCATTCGATAAGGCTTGCGGACTTCAGGAGCAAGAGGATAGAAACAGTCGCAGGGAGCGGAGAAAAAGGAGGGTACGTTAGCTTCGGCATGAGATACAGCAACGACATGGTCCAGCTAAATTCCCCCTGGGACGTCTGCATCCTTGGAAATACGCTTTATATAGCGATGGCTGGGCTGCACCAGATATGGTCGATGGACATAGGCAGCGGGAAGATAGGGCCGTTCGCAGGCGAGGGGCATGAGAACGTCAGGGACGGGGATTTTGAAAGCGCCCTGTTCGCGCAGCCAAGCGGAATATTTGGCTCTAAGGACGCACTTTACGTGGCAGACAGCGAGGTCTCTTCCATAAGGGCCGTGAACCTCTCGACAGGATACGTGAGCACAATAGTCTCAGGGGGGCTGTTCGAATACGGTGACGCAGATGGCAACATAGTGAACATGTCACTTCAGCACCCGCTCGGTGTTTCAGAGTATTCCGGAAAGATTTACATAGCTGATACATACAACAACGCAGTAAAGGAGGTGGACATTGTAACAGGAGTGTCTCGCAGGCTCGTGGGCAGGGAGGGCAGGGAATCGGCTTGCAGGCTTGACGACCCGCGCTGCGAGACGCTGGGGCTGTACGAGCCCTCCGACGTGAAGATGAACGGCTCTACGCTTTACATAGCGGACACCAACAACAGCCTGATAAGGACGTTCGACCTCAAGAGCTGCCTGCTCGGCACTTTTGAGATAAAGGGATTGTGAGGGTTGAGATGCCAAATATGCTCAAGGATGCAAAAAGCCCGTATCTTAGGGAGCACTCCGACGACCCTGTCGAGTGGGCCGAATGGTCCGAAAGTGCGCTTGATACTGCAAGGAAGTCGGGCAAGCTGGTATTTCTATCGATAGGATACTCGGCGTGCCACTGGTGCCACGTTATGCAGTCTGAGTCTTTCAAGGACGCCGATATAGCCAGAATACTCAACTCTAAATATGTAGCGATAAAGGTGGACAAAGAGGAGAGACCCGACATAGATTCATTTTACATGAGCCTGTGCGTCAGCAGGAACGGCGGCGGTGGCTGGCCATTGACCGTGATCATGACTCCGGAAAAGCAAGTGCTTTTCATAGGGACATACCTTCCGAAGAACGACAGGAACGGCATGCGCGGACTCAAGAGCGTCCTAGAAACTGCTTATTCTGCATGGAGCATGAACGGAGCTAGAGACGCAATAACGCAAGAGCCAAGTGCGAAACAAAGCCCAGCAGATATTGGGGACGGAATATTCGAAGACGCTTTCAGGGGGATGCTCTGGATATTCGACAGGAGGTACGGCGGGTTTGGCGCGGGGCCCAAGTTTCCGATGCCGACATATCTGTCGTATCTGCTCATGTACTGGCGCAAGTATGAAAATCCTTACGCGCTTGCTGCCGTTGAGCTTACACTAACAAAGCTTCGCGAAGGCGGGATATACGACCAGATAGGCAAGGGTGTGCACAGGTATTCCACTGACGGGTACTGGATGATGCCGCACTTCGAGAAGATGCTTTATGACCAGGCACTGCTGTGCAGTGCCTATGCCGAAACATGCAAGGCCACAAGACAAGAGTATTATGGAAAGGTGGCAATGGAGATAGCGGATTTTGCGATATCGTCTCTCTCGACGGAGTCAGGTGCATTCATGACTTCGATAGACGCTGATTCAGAGGATGGCGAAGGCGCCTATTATCTTTTCAGCTATGAAGAACTTGCTGGAATACTGAATGAAGAAGAGATGAAGTTTGCGGCTCGCCATTTCGGGATAGAGAAGGGAGGAAACTTGGATGGCATGAAAAGCCGAAACATATTTTATATAAAGGAAAGTCTTGAGCAGATGGTTGCTTCGGGCGAAAGTCAGGATGACCTGGAAAAACTTGAAAATGCAGTTATAAGGAAGGTACTGGGACGCAGGAATTCCAGAACCCATCCTAGGATAGACGACAAAGTTTTGGCAGACCAGAACGGCATGATGATATCTGCCCTATGCAACGTCTACAGGGCTTGCGGCGAAAACAGGTATCTTGATGCTGCAAAACGCGCAGCAACGCAATTTATGGATGGGAAGATAATGCATTCTTATCTAGATGGAGAGGGGTACGTTGAAGCTTTCTTGGAAGATTATGCGTTTATTGCGATTGCAATGCTTGACATTTATCAAGTTACTGGTGAACGCGCATACCTCAGTAGGGCTGATGCGTTGTGCAGCGACATCATTTCGATTTTTTACAGGAAAGGAGAAGGCTTATCAAGATCTGCGTCTGCAGCGTGGAAAAGCGAATCAGAATCTAGGGATTCAGCTGTACAGTCAGGAGTGTCAGGGGCGATACAGGCTCTTTTCACTGCCTCCAGGATGATTGGGAAGCCGCATTATGAGGATATTGCAAATAATACTATAGAAGCGCTTTCTGCCAACATATCGGATGCGCCAGTCGAGCACTCGTCTATACTTGCGACCATTATGAAGATGCGCACCGGATTCTGCGAAGTAGTAATAAGCCCAGGCAGCGACGGAAAAGCTGCAGAGTTCATGAGAATGCTTATGAAGGAGTTCATACCGGATGCGTGCATTGCATACTACGGCGGTTCCGGTGATGAAGATTACACTGGCGGGATGGTTCCGATTGGAGGGAGGACATCGCTTTACGTATGCACGGGGAGCTACTGCATGAAGCCCGTATTCGATCCATATGAGGCGCTGAGTCTCGTAAACAAATCAAAAGCCCAAGGCATATAAAAGTTGTTAGGGTAGTAGTTATTGTGTTTCAATGCCTATCGTAGACGCTTTCGACTGCTCGATAAAATATACGCAGATTATGGATGCGGATGGAAAAATTGATGCAGCTCTTTTTCCAAAGGACCTTGATGATGATAAAGTAAAACAGATGTATATTTACATGTGCTTCGCCCGTGCGTTGGACGCAAAGACACTGAGCCTCCAGCGTCAGGGGAGGGCAGCAACCTTTGCGCCGCTTGTCGGGGAAGAAGCTACGCAAATAGGCGTCGCTTTTGGGATGTCTGAAGGTGACATTCTGGTGCCGTCGTTCAGACAGCATGGCATACTCCTTGCTAGGGGAATGCCGCTGGATTCTTACTTTATATACTGGAGGGGATTCGAAGAGGGTAACAAGACGCTGAAGGATATAGGCTCGTTTCCAGTGGCTGTGCCTGTAGGCACACAGATGCCGCACGGAGCCGGAGCTGCTTTTGCGCAGAAGTATCTTGGAACGGGAAAGGCGGTGTTCGCTTTCATCGGCGACGGCGGCACTTCGGAGGGCGACTTCTATGAGGCGATAAACTTTGCGGGGGCTTTGGGATTGCCGCTCGTTTCTGTGGTTGAGAACAACCAGTGGGCGATATCGCTGCCAAGAAGCAGGCAGACAGCTGCGAAGACCCTTGCACAGAAAGGTATAGCGGCAGGAATCAACAGCGTGCAGGTTGACGGAAACGACGTAGTCGCGGTATACAAAGCAGCGAAAGAAGCGGCAGCTCTTGCGCGCGAAGGGAAGCCCAGCCTGATAGAGTGCGTCACTTACAGGATGAGCATGCACACCACTTCCGATGATCCTACCAAATACAGGTCTGGCGCGGAAGTGGAAGAATGGAAGGCAAAGGATCCGATAAGCAGGGTAAGAAAATACCTTGAGGGAAAGGGCTTGTGGAACGATTCGATGGAGAAGGAAATGGCTGAGAAACAGAGCCATGATATAGATGAAGCTGTGGCCAAGGCCGAGGCTTTCAAGCCAGACCCGAAGAGCATTTTTGAGAACTTGTACAGCTTCATGCCGCAGACGCTTAAGGAAGAGGAGGATTCCGCTCTGGCGAGCGGCTTCTGGATGTAGGCGATTGAAATGAACGTAAATATGGTTTCGGCGATAAACAACGCGCTTGCGCTGTCGATGGAGAAAGACGACAAAATAGTCTTGCTTGGGGAGGACATCGGTAAGGACGGAGGCGTCTTCAGGGTTACCGACGGCCTTCTCGACAAATTCGGCGAGAAACGGGTGGTTGACACACCGCTTTCAGAATCAGGAATAATAGGTGCTTCGATAGGCATGGCAGCATCAGGGCTGAGGCCTGTTCCTGAGATGCAGTTCGCCGGATTCATGTTTCTCGCATTCAGCCAGCTGATAAACCACGCGACGAGGATGAGGAGCAGGACTAGGGGCAGCATGAAGGTGCCGATGGTGGTGCGAACCCCAGTAAGCGGAGGGGTCAAGACGCTGGAGCACCACTCCGAGAGTCCTGAGGAGTACTATTCGCACATGGGTGGGTTGATAGTAGTTGAGCCGTCTAACCCGTATGACGCGAAGGGCCTGCTTATGCGCGCGCTTAAGATGGACGATCCGGTGATGTTCCTTGAGCCGACGAAGCTGTACAGGCTTTTCAAGCAGGACGTGCCAGACGGGCCTTACGAGATTGATATTGGAAAAGCAAGCTACGTCCAAAAGGGCGACGCGATGACGATAGTTACATACGGCACGATGGTGCCCGTTGTCAAAAACGCGGTGGAGAAGCACGGCGTCTCCGCAGACATAATAGACCTCAGGACCATAAACCCGATAGATGAGGCCACGATACTGGAAAGCGCGAAGAAGACAGGGAAGGTGATGATAGTTCACGAGGCTTCGCTTAGCTTCGGTGTTGGCGCTGAGATATCAGCAAGGGTGGCAGAGAAGGCAATGTTCGAGCTTTCCGCCCCGATAATCAGGGTTGCGGCACCGAGCCTGCCATACCCGATGCCGGGATATGAGAACTACTACGTGCCCAACGAGAAGAAGGTTGAAAGTGCGATAGACAGGCTTTTGTCGTCGTGATAATCATGAAGGAGCTCAAATTCGTAGACATAGGCGAGGGAATAACGGAGGGCCACATAAAGGAGTGGCTTGTGAAGGACGGTGACAGCGTTAAGGAGGACCAGCCCCTTGTCCAGATAGAGACTGACAAGGCGGTAGTGAGCATACCGTCTCCTGTTTCAGGCAAGGCAAAAATAGTTGCAAAGGTTGATACGGACGTAAAGGTAGGCGACGTGCTGGCGCAGATAGACGATGGAAGCTCTTCTTCTGCAGCAGGAGCTCCTGCCGCGAAGGCAGCGGCGCCAACGAATGCGGCAATGCAGAAGCATGAGGATAAGGCGCAGGAACACGCGGTTAAGGAAGTGCTCGCTACCCCAGCAGTAAGGCATCTCGCGACGCAGCTCGGTATAGACCTCTCGACAATAGTGGGCACTGGCCCGAATGGCAGGATCCTGGAGAACGACCTCAAGGCTGTAGCGGCAAAGCCGAAGCCGGTTCCAGGATATTCGGAGATAAAGGAGGAGCAGCATGGGGAGGAAGTCGAGCGCATGCCGATGACGCAGATACGCAAGGCGATAGCAAGGAATATGGAGCTCTCGTGGACCATACCCCGTGCAACGCACATGGACCTGATAGACGCGACACACATATCCAACATTCTGACAAGAGAAAAGCCGAATGCAGAAAAGCTTGGCGTGAAGCTTACCCTCCTTCAAGGCGGTCGTGCAGGCGCTCAAGGAGAACCCGAGGTTCAACGCGAGCTACGACAGGGATAAGCAGGAGATAATACTGAAGAGGTACTACAACATAGGGATAGCTGCTGAGGGCGAAGACGGCCTGCGCGTGCTGGTAATAAAGGGGGCCGACAGGAAAAGCATAATGGAGCTTGCCAAGGGGATTAGGGAGCTAGGCTCAAAAGTGAAGGACAGGAGCATAAAGCCCGAAGAGATGAGCGACAGCACCTTCACAATAACCAACATAGGAAGCCTCGGAGGCAGATTCC